>CANJXD010000050.1 GCA_947478535.1 Acetobacteraceae bacterium | reverse complement strand
GGAGCCGCGTCGCCGCGCAGCAGCCGCTCCATCCGCGCCACACCCAGAAGCGCTACCAGGACCAGCGCCAGCGGCAGCAGGCGGAAGCGCGGCAGGCTGGGCATGCGCGCCATCATCGCCCGCCCCGCAGCGCCCGCAGCAGCGCACGCTCGGCCTCGCTATGCGGCGCATCCCGCGTGGGGGCATCCCGCGTGGGAGCATCCCGCGTCTGTCCGTCCCGTTGGGGCACCTCCCGGTGGGCGGCCTCCCGCAGCGGCCCATCGCGCAGAGGTACCGCCCCGCCGATCGGCCGCGCCGCGCGCACCAGCCCATCCAGCCGGTCCGCCAACGCCTCCGCCCGCTCGACGAGGTACCGCAGGTCATCGCGCAGCGGCTCCGCCACCGCCACGCGTTCCGTCACCGCGCGCCCCGCCATCTCCGCCGTGCCGCGCAGCCGGGCCAAGGCCTGTTCGGCGGCTTCCGTCGCCTCGATGATGCCGGCCGCGCCGGCTTCCAGCGCGGTGCCTTCCCGCCGCAGCGCCGCGATCTGGCGTTCCAGCCGCCAGGCCATCGGCACCGCCACGCCCAGCAGCAGCAGCAGCGCGCCCTGCGCCAGCCATTCGAACACGCTCATGCATTGCTCTCCGCCCGGCTTTCCGCCGGCAGGGCCGGGCGGCGCCGGACCTCCTCGATCCGCACCGCGAGCCGGTTCTCCCGCCGCCCGAGTTGCGCCTCGAACAGCGCGATCTCCCCGCAGCGCAATTGCACCGGCGCCCCGGGCGGGGAGGACAGGGTGATGCTGTCCCCCACATTCAGCCGCAGCACCTGCGACAGCAGCATCGCCTGTTCATCCAGCACGACATCGAGCGAGACATCGGTCTGGCGCAATTCCTCCGCCAGGTGGGTTTCCCAGATGCTGTCACGCCCGAAACGTTCGCCCATGAATTGCTGCAACAGCAATTCGCGCACCGGCTCCAGCGTCGCGTAGGGCATCAGGATCTCGATCTTGCCGCCGCGATCCTCCATATCCACCCGCATCCGCGTCACCACGCAGGCGTTCGAAATGCGGGAGATGGCGGCAAAGCGCGGGTTCACTTCCAGCCGCTCGAACTGGAAATCCACCTTCGACAAGGGCTCGAACGCCGCGCGCATATCGCCGAGCACGACGCTGATCAGGCGCTCCACCAGCGTCCGCTCGATGGTGGTATAGGGCCGCCCCTCGATCCGCATCGCCGCCGTGCCGCGCCGCCCGCCGAGCAGCACATCGACCACCGAATAGATCAGGCTGCTATCGACGACGACGAGGCCGTAATTGTCCCACGGCTCCGCCTTGAATACCGCCAGCATCGCCGGCAGCGGCACCGAATTGAGGTAGTCCCCGAAACGCTGCGAGGTCATGCCGTCGATCGAGATCTCGACATTGTCGGAGGTGAAGTTGCGCAGCGTGGTCGTCAGCAGGCGCACCAGCCGGTCATAGACGATCTCCAGCATCGGCAGGCGTTCGTATTGCACGAGGCCGGCGGCGATGACGCGCTCGATCCCCGTCTCCGCCTGGTTGCGGGAGGGCCCGGCCTCGAAGCCGAGCAGACTGTCGATCTCCGCCTGATTGAGCACCCGCGCGGGCTGCGCCACGGCCTCGGCTTCCGCCTCCAGCGCGGCGGATTCGCCCGGCGGGCCTTCCTCCTCCAGCGCCGCGCCCCAGGCGGCGGCGAGGTCTTCGTCCTCCGACCCGCTCATTGGACCAGCATCTCCACGAACAGCACATCGGTGACGCGGGCCGGCGCGGCGGCGAGGTTGGCGCGGGCGATCAGCTCTTCGCGCAGCCGATGCGTGCCGGCGCTGCCGCGCAATTCCTCCGGGCGAACCTCGCGCAGATAAGTCTGGAACAGGTCCTGCAGACGCGGCATCGCCGCCTGCACAATGGCGGCATCCTCCGCCTTCGTGATTTCGAGCCGGGCGCGCAGCCGCACGAAGGTGGCGCGGCGGCCGGGCGCGTTCAGATTGGCCACGATCTCCGGCAATTCGACGAAGGCGGGCGGCGTGCGGGGTGCCGGCGCGGCCTCGGCGACCTCCGCTTCCGCCGCGGCTTCGGGCGGCGGGCCCATGCCGAGCAGCTTCGGCAGGATGCCGGTGAACCACAGCCCGGCCCCGCCGCCACCCAGCAGCACCAGCACGGCAAGCAGGATGATGAGCAGCTTCTTCTTGCCACCCCCCTTCGCGGCCGGGGCATCGCCCGCCGCACCCGCTTCCGTCTTTGCCGCAGCTGCCGCCGCCATGCTGTGTCCCGAGCCTTTTTGCCGTCGCCGGCGGACCATGCCCCGACGCTGATTAAGGAAGGCTTTCGACGGCGCCGACCCGATGCTGCCGCGGGTCGGCCGCTTCCTGCCCGGACCCGGCAAGCCCTGCCCAGCCCAAACCCCGCCAGCCCTGGCACGGGCCTTGCGCTGACCCCGGTGAACGACCCAACCACGGAGCATCGGCATGGACAGCCCGAGCTACATCTCGCTCTCCCGCCTCGTCGCCCAGCAGCGGGCGACGGCGGTGACGGCGAACAACATCGCCAACATGGAAACGCCCGGCTTCCGCGCCGGGCGGCCCGTCTTCGGCACCGTTCTGGAACGCCAGCAGGGCGCGGATGCGCCGAATGGCGGGCAGGAGATGGCCTTCGCGCAGGACCGCGCGACCTGGCGCGCGCCGAACCCCGGCGCCATGGCCAGCACCGGCAATCCGCTCGATGTCGCGATCGCGGCGCCGGAGGGCTATTTCGTGCTGGAGACCCCGGCCGGGGAACGCTTCACCCGCGCCGGCCGCTTCACGCTGGATGCCGAAGGGCGGATCACCGACAGCGACGGTAACGCCCTGCTCGGCACCAATGGCGCGCCGCTGCGCCTGGCACCGGGCGAAAGCCGCATCACCATCCTCGGCGACGGCACGCTGCGCACCGAGAACGGCGACAACGGCACGCTGCGCATCGTCCGCTTCCCCAATCCGCAGCGCCTGGTGCCGGAAGGGGATCGCCTGATGGCGGCCCCCGATGACATGCGCCCCGAACCGCTGGACCGACCGGGGCTCATCCAGGGGACAGTGGAGGGCAGCAACGTCAACGCCATCTCGGAAATCACCCGGATGACGGAGGAAATGCGCGAATTCCAGTTCGTCTCGCAGATGGTGGAGCGGGAGGGCGAGCGCATGGGCTCCGCCGTGGACCGCATCCTCCGCCGCCGATGAGAGTCGTCATCCCCTTGAACAAGCACGTGCCGACGACGGCGCGGGAGAAATAGCCATGCGCAGCCTGCACATCGCCGGCCAGATTCCTGAAAAAAGCGTGCCGGCGACGGCGCGGGAGAGATAGCCATGCGCAGCCTGCACATCGCCGGCACGGGCATGATGGCCCAGCAGACGAACGTCGAGGTCATCTCCAACAACATCGCGAATATGAGCACGACGGGCTACAAGCGCCGCCGCGCCGAATTCCAGGACCTGCTGTACCAGAACCTCCGCCGTGTCGGCTCGCAATCCGCCGATACCGGCAGCGTGCTGCCCTCCGGCGCGCAGATCGGCCTCGGCGTGAAGACCGGCGCGGTCTATCGCATCTCCGAACAGGGCAGCCTGAGCCAGACCGAGAACCGCTTCGACCTCGCGATCCGCGGCAATGGCTATTTCCAGGTGGCGCTGCCCTCGGGCGAGACCGCCTATACCCGCGACGGCACCTTCGCCCTGTCGCCGGAAGGCGTCATCGTCACGGCGGATGGCTATGTCGTGCAGCCCGGCATCACCATCCCCGCCGCCGCGCGGGACGTGACCATCAACGCGGCGGGCGAGGTGCTGGCCAAGCTGGATGGCCAGACGGCGCCGCAGAATGTCGGGCAGATCCAGCTCGCCATCTTCGCCAATGAAACGGGGCTGGAAGCGGTGGGCGACAACCTGCTGCTCGCCACCCCCGGCTCCGGCAACGCGCAGGCCGCAGCCCCTGGGCAGCCCGGCTACGGGCAGGTGCTGCAAGGCTTCGTCGAGACCTCCAACGTCAATGTGGTGCAGGAGATCACGAACCTCATCACCGCCCAGCGCGCCTATGAGATGAACAGCAAGGTCATCTCCGCCAGCGACGAGATGCTCTCCACCCTGTCGCGGCTGCGGTGATGGCGATGCGGGCGATCCTGGCATTTCTTCTTCTGCTCTCCCCCCTCGCCGCGCGGGCGCAGGACGCGATGCTGCGGCCTTTCGCCATGGTGGAGGATGCGGTGGTCCGGCTGTCCGACCTGTTCGAGGGACTTGGCCCGCGCGGCGCCCAGCCGCTCGGCCCCGCGCCCGCGCCGGGGCAGCGCATGGTGATCGAGGCGCCGCAGCTCGCCGCCATTGCGCGGCAGAACGGCATTGTCTGGCGATCCAACGGCATGGCGGAACGGGTGGTGCTGGAACGCCCCGGCCGCCCCGTGGCGCGGGAGGAGGTGCTGGCGCTGCTGCGGGTGGCACTCGGCCCGCTGGGGGTCGATGAGGATGCGGACCTCGAATTGCAGGGCTTCGCCCCGCCGCTGGTGCCCCCCGCCGGCGCCGTGCAGCTTGCCATCGAGCAGGCCGGGCTGGACCCTGGCGGGCAGCGCTTCGCGGCGACGCTGACGGTCATCGCCGATGGCATGCCGATACTGCGCCAGCGCCTGGCCGGGCGGGTGGTGACGATGGCCCCCGTGCTGGTCGCCGCCCGCCGCCTGATGCCTGGGGAGTCCATCGGGCCGCGCGATGTGAAGCTGGTGCGGATGCCCATGGCACGGCTGAGGCCGGGCCTCGCGGAACGGCCGGACCAGGCGGTGGGCCTGGCGCTGCGCCGCCCCGCCGCGGCGGACCAGCCGCTGCTGCTGGCGGACCTGTCGCCGCCGCTGGTGGTGGAACGCGGGGCGATGGTGACGATGCTGTATGACGCGCCGGGGATGACATTGTCCGCCCAGGGGCGGGCGATGGAGGGCGCCGCGCGCGGCGCCGTGGTGCCGGTGATGAACCTGGCGAGCCGGGTGGTGGTGGAAGCCGAGGTCATCGCCCCCGGCCGCGTCCGCGTGGGGTCCGGCCGATGAAGCGCCTTTTCCTGCTCGCCGCGCTGCTGGCCACAGCGGGGTGTGAGCGCCTGTCCGAAGTTGGTCGCCCGCCGCAGATGGCCAGCATTGAAAGCCCGACCGCCGATCCGCGCTGGCGCCCAGTCTCCATGCCGATGCCGGCGCCGCAGGATGCCAGCAGCGCCGGCGCCAACAGCTTGTGGCGGCACGGCAGCCGCACCTTCCTGCGCGACCAGCGCGCGGCCTCGGTCGGGGATCTGGTGACGGTGCTGGTCTCCATCGCCGACGAGGCGCAGTTGCAGAACCGCACGGAACGGTCGCGGGAGGGCACGGACAGCCTCGGCGTGCCGCGGCTGCTCGGCCTCGAATCCTCCTTCGGCCGATTGCTGCCGACGGGCATCGATCCGTCCTCGCTGCTATCCTCCACGGGGTCGCAGACCAGCAATGGGGATGGCACGGTGCGGCGGACCGAGACGGTAACGCTGCGCGTCGCCGCGACCGTGGCGCAGGTGCTGCCGAATGGAAACCTGGTGGTGGCGGGGCGGCAGCAGGTGCGGGTGAACGCGGAATTGCGGGACCTTCAGGTCAGCGGCATCATCCGGCCGCAGGATATCGCCAGCGACAACACCGTGAAGCATGACCGCCTGGCCGAAGCCCGCATCGCCTATGGTGGCCGCGGCACCCTCTCCGACCTGCAACAACCGCGCGTTGGCCAGCAGATCCTGGACATCATCCTGCCGTTCTGAGTGTCGCGCCCCACGCCAATGGCGCACGACGGCGGATCAAGCCCCAAGGGCGCCGATCCGCCGGGGGGCCTACGGGGGGCCCTGCCCCCCGTTCCGCCGAGCGAGTAGGGTTGGTGTCGCGGCTACAAGCTCGGCGGAAAGAATCATGTGCGGACGGTTTTTCTTGCAGCGGGACCCGGCGGGCCTCGCGCGGTATTTCGAGACGACGAATGCGACGCCCAATCACCGGGCATCCTGGAATGTGGCGGTGACGCAGGACAGCCTGGTGGTGCGCCGCCATCCCGGAAGCGGGGAGCGCCATCTCGATGCGCTGCGCTGGGGCCTGGTGCCGAGCTGGGCCAAGGATACCAAGGACGCGGCACGGCTGATGAACGCCCGCGCCGATGGCATCTCGGAAAAGCCCTCCTTCCGGGACGCCTTCCACAAGCGCCGCTGCCTGGTGGCGATGGACGGCTTCTACGAATGGCGGAAGGGCGAGGGCGACACCAAGCAGGCCTACGCCGTCGCCCTGGCGACAGGGGAGCCCATGGCCGTCGCCGGGCTGTGGGAGGGTTGGAAGCAGCCGGATGGCACCTGGCTGCGGACCTTCACCATCATCACCACGGAAGCGAATGAGAAGCAGGCCCTGGTCCACCAGCGCATGCCCGTGATCCTGGCGCCGGAAGTCTGGGATGCCTGGCTCGGTGCCGAGCCCGCGGAGCCCGAGGAACTGCTGGAACTGCTGCTGCCCTGCCCGGCGGAGGATCTGGCGATCTGGCCGGTGGACAACCGCGTCGGCAAGGTGGCGGAGAACGACGCACGGCTGCTGCGGCGGGACCCACTGGCGATACCCCCGCCGGAGCTGGATGACGCGCCGCCCGATCTCACGGGTTGAACCGCTCCCCCGGCCGCGAAGGGCCGGGGGCCCAAGCCTCAATCGTCGCGGTGGACGCGTTCCATACGCTCATGCCGCTCCTGCGCCTCGATGGACAGGGTGGCGATGGGGCGGGCTTCGAGGCGGCGGAGGCCGATCGGCTCGCCGGTTTCCTCGCAATACCCGTAGGTCCCGTTCTCCACCCGCTCCATCGCCTGGTCGATCTTGGAGATCAGCTTGCGGGCGCGGTCGCGGGTGCGGAGTTCGAGGGCGCGGTCGGTCTCGACGCTGGCGCGGTCCGCCAGGTCGGCCTCGACGATGCCGCCCTGGCCCATGGAGGACAGGGTCTCCCCGGCCTCCCGCAGCAATTCCGTGCGCCACTTCAACAGCTTCTGCCGGAAGTACTCCAGCTGAAGCGGATTCATGAATTCTTCGTCGCTAGACGGACGATAGTCCGGCGGCAAGGTGATCAACATGGCAGGACTTCCCCAACCTCCGCCGCCCCAGGCCCGGCGCCCCGGTTGGCGAAAGCGGGCGGACCATAGTGGCGGGGGTGGGGGGTGGGCAAGTGCTCGTTTTCACGCAAGTGGCTGATCTGTGGCCGTTTTCAGTGACAGTTTCTGTATTCATCCGGACCGGGTTGGCCGCCGCCGCCGGGCCAGTTCCACCCGCGCCCGCAGCCTGACCTCCGCCGCCACCGCCGCCAGCACGGGATCGGCCGCCATGGCGCCGGAGAGCCCGGTTTTCGTTAACTTCTCCAGCGCCGCCGGGTCATCCTCCCCGCCCAGCAGACCGAGCTGAAGGTCCCGCAGCGCGTCCAGCGCCGCGCTGGCGTCCCGGCGCACCGCTGCGTCCCGGTCCGGCGGCGGGCGGCGTTCGCCGGCGCCTTCCTGCAGCGCGACCAGCGCGCCGAGCGGCGCGGCGCCGCCGGCGCGGGGTGCCTCCTCCGCCGAGTCGCCGCTGGAGGAGGCCAGCCCGAAGCCGCCACGGCTGGCCCGCACCCGCCCGGTACCCGCTCCCACCTGGCCCCCTGGTCTTACCGGTCCCACGGTCATCCCTGCACTCCCCTGCCCCATTCCTGCCGCCACCCGGCAAGCCCTGCCGGGGGAAATCGCCCACTGGCCTGGCACACCGCTTGCGGAAGCCTTCCCGCGTTCCGCCACCAGGACGGCGACGGCACGGAGGAGAGCGTGGCGATAAAACCTTGCCCGAGGATGAGCGTCGGCCGGTGCATGATGCGTGGGCTCTCGCTCATCCTCCTCTCCCTGTGGCTATACCTGCCCGCCCCCGCACAGGCGCAGGTGCGGATCAAGGACATCGCGGATGTCGATGGGGTGCGGGACAACCAATTGGTCGGCTACGGGCTCGTCGTCGGGCTGAACGGCACCGGGGACCGGCTGCGCAGCGCCGTCTTCACCCGGCAATCGCTGATCGGCGTGCTCGAACGCCTCGGCGTCAACACGCGGGACCAGGAACGCCAGTTGGATACGCGCAACGTCGCGGCGGTGATGGTCACGGCCAACCTGCCGCCCTTTTCCCGCGCGGGGTCGCGGATCGACATCACCGTCTCGGCGCTCGGCGATGCCACCAACCTCACCGGCGGAACCCTGCTGGTCACCCCGCTGCTGGCCGCGGATGGGGAGGTGTATGCGGTGGCGCAGGGCGCCATCGTCACCGGCGCGGTGGCCGCGCGCGGCGCCGCCAGTTCCGTCACCCGTGGCGTGCCGACGGCCGGGCGCATCCCGAACGGCGCGACGGTGGAGCGCGAGGTGGATTACCGCTTCGCCACCGGGAACCAGCTTCGCCTCGCCCTGCGGAACCCGGACCTGACGACGGCGCGGCGCATCGCCGCCGTCATCAACACCCGGTTCGGCCAGGGCATTGCCACGGCCGGGGACCCGCGCACCGTCACCATCAGCATCGCCGGGCGGGACGGCATCGGGCTGATGGCGGAAATCGAGCAGTTGCGCGTGCAGCCGGACCAGATCGCCCGCGTGGTGGTGGAAGAAGCCTCCGGCACGATCGTGATGGGCGCGCAGGTGCGCGTCAGCACCGTGGCGATCGCCCAGGGCAACCTGACCATCCGCATCACCGAGACCCCCCAGGTGAGCCAGCCCAACGCCTTCGGCGGCGGCGAGACCCAGCAGGTGCCGCGCACGAATATCGAGGTGGATGATCAGCGCGAACGCCGCCTCGGCATCCTGCGCGGGGGCGTGACGCTGGAGGAGTTGGTGCGGGGTTTGAACGGCCTCGGCGTCGGCCCGCGGGACCTGATCGTGATCCTGCAGACCATCAAGGCCGCCGGCGCCCTGCAGGCGGAACTGGAAGTCCGATGACCAGCATTGCGCCCATCGCCGCCCTCCGCGCGCCGCAGACCAGCCCGGCCGCGCTGCGTCGTGTTGCTCGGGATTTCGAGGCACAGGCCCTCGGCGCCCTGCTGCAACCGATGTTCCAGGGCCTGCCGACCGGCGGCCCTTTCGGCGGCGGCGCCGCCGAAGCGCAGTGGCGGCCGATGCTGGTGGACGCCATCGCCAAGGACATGGCCCGCATCGGCGGCCTTGGCATCGGCGACGCCGTGCTGCGGGAACTCACCCGCCTCAGCGCCGCCACGACCCCCTCACCCCAGCCGGAGAGTCCAACCGATGATGCAGCCCCTGATGATCGCCGCCCAGCGCCTGGCCGAAGCCCTGCGCGCGGAGAATGAAGCCCTGGCGCGGCTCGACCTCAGTTCCGCCGCCGCGCTGGCGGGGCCGAAGCGCCAGGCCTCGGATGCCTTCGCCGCCGCCTATGATGCCGCGAACCGCACAGGCAGCCGGGCGGAGGGCCCGGAGCGCGCGCGGGCGGAGGAGATCGCGCTGCGCCTGAGCGACCTCGGCGCCGAGAATCGCCGGCTGCTGGAACGCGCCATCGACCTGCAATCCCGTGTGATCGAGACCATCGCCGGCGCTGCCCGCCCCGAACGCCCCGCCACTTATGGCGACCGGGGCACGACGCGCCAGGGCCGCACACCGCCGCTGTCCTTCACGGCCCGCGCCTAGGGGCAGCAGCGCATAGCGGGTTCCCGCAGCGCGGCCTTGCGGCGCGGCGATGCCGGGCGCAGCGTGGGGAAGCCCCATGTTCCGTCGCCACGCCACCCTCCTCATCATCGGGGGAATGACCCTCGCCGCCGCACTCGCCGTCTGGCTGCTGCGCGGGGAAGCGGCATTTTGGCACGCGCTGGTGGCGACGGGGGACCTGCTCCTGACCGTCGCCCCCTCGATCCTCGGCGGCCTGATGCTCTCCGCCGCCTTGCGGCAATTGGTGCCGCCCGGCGCGCTGGCGCGCTGGATGGGGGAGGAAAGCGGGCTGCGCGGGCTGCTGGTGGCGACCGCGGCGGGCATGGCGATGCCGGGCGGGCCGGTCGCGGCCTTCCCCGTCGTGCTGGTGCTGGCGCAGGCTGGGGCGGATCGCGGCGCGCTGATCGCCTTCGTCCTCGCCTGGGCGCTGAACGGCTTCCAGCGCATCCTGGTCTGGGAATGGCCGATCCTCGGGTCGGATTTCGCCATCCTCCGCCTGCTCTGCGGCCTGCCGCTGCCGGTGGTGGCGGGGCAGCTGGCGCGCTGGCTGCCGATCCGCTGGACCATCGCGGACGCGCCGGCGATGCAGGAACAGACCCACAAGACCGGCAAGGCGCCATGAGCATCGGCGTCATCGCGATCTGGTTGCTGGCCCTGTTCTGCCTGTTCCTCTGCCTCCGCCGCAGCCCGACCCTGGCCCGCCGCGCAGTCGGCGATGCCGGACATTCGCTGAAGCGGGTGGCGCCGGTGATGCTGATGGCGTTGCCGATGGCCGCTTTCGTGGCGGAGCTGATCCCCGATGGCTGGGCCGAACGCTGGCTCGGCCCGGATAGCGGCGCGCTCGGCATCCTGCTGGCGACGGCGGCGGGCAGCGTGCTGCCGGGCGGGCCGTTCGTCGCCTTTCCCCTCGTGCTCGGCTTCCTGAAATCCGGCGCGGGGCCGGCGCAGATGGTGGCGCTGATCTCGGGCTGGGCCGTGCTCGGGCTGCATCGCACCATCTCCTGGGAAGTGCCGATCCTCGGCGCCCGCTTTGTCGTGCTGCGCCTGACAGCCAGCCTGGTGCTGCCTTTCCTGACCGGCCTGGCGGCAGAGGCCCTGCTGCCCTTCTTCCCCGGCGCGATGCTTCGCTGACGCGCGCCCGGCGTCGCGGTGAGATTGCTCGCGCCGTTGCGGATGCCGCGCCGCTTCGGCATAGGGTGGCGCGCATGCCATCCCCCGCCCCCCTTCCCGACGACCCCGCAGCCTGGGGCGCGCTGCTCGCGGCGCGCGATGGCGGCGTGGTGCCGGAAGGCGCGCTCGGCGCCCTGTTCGCGCCCTTGTTCGCGCCGCCCAGCGCGGCGGATGGCTGCATTGTCATCGGGCGCCTCGCACAATCCCTCGATGGTCGCATCGCCTGCGCGAATGGCGCGAGCCAATGGATCGGCGGTCCGGCGGACCTGCTGCACACGCATCGCCTGCGCGCGCTGTGTGACGTGGTGCTGGTCGGCGCCGGCACCGTGCATCACGACGCTCCGCGCCTGACCACGCGGCTGGTGCCCGGCCCGAACCCGGTGCGCGTGGTGCTGGACCCCGCGCGCCGCCTGCCCGCGCACCACACCATTTTCACCGATGGCGCCGCGCCCACCTTGCTCATCACCGCCACGCCGGGCGCGGATCGCCACGGGCTGGCGGAGGTGCTGCACCTGCCCGGCGCCGATGGGACTGTCGATCTACCCGCCCTGCTGCGCACGCTCTCCGCGCGGGGCCTCTGCCGCATCTTCGTCGAGGGCGGTGGGCGCACCGTCTCCGCCTTCCTCGCCGCGGGGTGCCTCGACCGGCTGCATGTCACGGTGGCGCCGCTGATCCTCGGCTCGGGCATCCCCGCCTTCAGCCTGCCGGAAGCGGAGCGGGTGGATCAGGGCTTGCGCTTCCGCTGGACGCCCCATGTCATCGGCGAGGATCTGCTGCTCGACATTCCACTCGACCGCGCCCGCCCCGGGATCTGCACCGCATGAAAGCCCGCCAACTCTGGACGGAAGCGCCCCGCCGCGCCGCGCTGCGCGATGTGGCGCTCGCCAGCCCCGCGCCCGACCAGGCGCTGATCCGCACGCGGGCCAGCGGCATCTCCCGCGGCACGGAGCGCCTGGTCTTCGAGGGAAGTGTGCCGGAAAGCCAATGGCCGGCGATGCGCGCGCCGATCCCCTATGGCGATTTCCCCTTTCCCATCTCCTACGGCTACGCGGCGGTCGGCGATGTGCTGGCCGGGCCTGCGGAGTTGCTAGGGCGCCGCGTCTTCTGCCTGCACCCGCACCACGACGCCTTCCTCGCCCCGGCCGCCATGTGCATCCCCGTGCCGGATGCCGTACCGGACCAGCGCGCCGTCATGGCGGCGAATATGGAGACCGCGGTCAATGTGATGTGGGATGCGCGGCCGCTGGTTGGCGAACGCGCGCTGGTCATCGGCGCCGGCGTCGTCGGCCTGCTCGCCGCCTTCCTGCTCTCCCGCATCGCCGGCATCGACCTCGCGATCTGCGATATCGACCCTGGCCGCCGCGCGGTCGCGGACGCCCTCGGCCTGCGCTTCTGCGCGCCGGAGGATGCGCCGGCCGAGCGCGACCTCATCATCCATGCCTCCGCCAGCCCGGCCGGCCTCCGCCTCGCGCTGACGCGCTGCGGCTTTGAGGGCCGCATCGTCGAGGCCTCCTGGTATGGCGACAAGGAGGTCGCGCTGCCGCTGGGCGAAGCCTTCCACGCCAAGCGCCTCACCATCGTCTCGACGCAGGTCGGCAGCGTTTCGCCCGCGATGCGCGGGAAGCGCGGCTATGCGGATCGGCTGGCGCTGGCGCTCTCGCTGCTCGATGATCCGCGGCTCGATGCCCTGGCTGGGCCGGTGCTGCGCTTCACCGATCTGCCGCAATCCCTCGGCATGGTGTTGCTGCCGCCGCCCGGCGCGCCGCAACCGCTCTGCCCCGTTGTCACCTATATATAACGAGTGAGACCGCCGCCGATGTTCAGCCTGACGGTTGTTGACCACATCATGATCGCGCACAGCTTCCGGGGCGATGCCTTCGGCCCGGCGCAGCGCCTGCACGGCGCGACCTTCGTGGTGGAGGCGGAATTCCGCGCGCCGAAGCTGGATGACCTGCATCTGCTGGTCGATATCGGCCTGGCGAAGGATCACCTCCGCGCCATCCTCGCGCCGATGGACTACCGCAACCTCGATGCCGAACCCGTCTTCGCGGGCAAGAACACCACCACCGAATATCTCTGCCTGCACATCCACGGCCTGCTCGCGCAGGCTTGCCGCGATGGCGTGCTCGGCGAGGGTGGCCAGGCGGTGACGGGGCTCAAGATCCTGCTCCGCGAAAGCCATGTCGCCTGGGCCGCCTTCGAAGGCCCGGTCTGAGGCTGGCGCCATGCGGATCGCCTTTCTCCTCCCCGCGCCCTTCGAGGCGATCTCCGGCGGCTATGGCTATGACCGGCGCCTCGTCGCCGGGTTGCGCGGGCTGGGGCATACGGTCGATGTCATCGAACTCGCCGGCCGCCATCCGCTGCCGGATGACGCGGCGCTGGCTTCGGCGCGCGCCGCGCTTGCGGGCATCGCGGAGGGCACGCGCATCGTCATTGATGGCCTCGGCCTGCCCGCCTTCGCGCCGCTGGCGGATGAACTCGCCCGGCGCGGTGCGGTCGGGCTGATCCATCACCCGACGGCGCTCGAACACGGCAATCCCGGCCCGGTGCGCGATGCGCTGCGGGACGCCGAGCGCGCGATCTTCCCCCGCCTCGGTCGCCTCGTCGCCACCAGCGCGCTGACGGCGCGGCGCCTGCCGGAGGAGTTCGGCGTCGATCCCACGCGCATCGGCGTGGTCGCACCCGGCACCGATCCCGCGCCCCGCGCGCCCGGCTCCGGTGGTCCCGGCTGCGCCATCCTCGCCATCGGCACGCTGGTGCCGCGCAAGGGGCATGACGTGCTGCTGAAGGCGCTGGCAACGCTGCCCGACCTCGACTGGACACTGACCATCGCCGGCGCGCCGCGCGATGCCGTCCATGCCGATGGCCTGCGGGCGCTGGCGGAAGACCTCGGCATCGCCCAGCGCGTGACCTTCGCGGGCGAAGTGCAGCCCGATGCGCTGGATGCGCTGTGGCGGGGCGCGGACCTGTTCGCGCTGGCGACCTACTGGGAAGGCTATGGCATGGCCGCCGCCGAGGCACTGGCCCGCGGCATTCCCGTCGCCATCACCACCGGTGGCGCGATCGCCGAGGTCGTGCCCATCGCCGCCGGCGTCATCGCGCCGCCTGGGGAGGTCGTCTCGCTCGGCAAGGCGATGCGCCGCGCGATCTTCGATACCGATCTGCGGGCGGAAATGGCGGCGGCTTCCTGGGAGGCCGGGCAGAAGCTGCCACGCTGGGAGGACCGCGCGACGGCCTTCGCAGCGGAACTGGACCAGACGAGATGACGGAGAACTTTGACGGTGACTGGCTCGACCTGCGCGAGCCCTTCGATGCGGCGGCGCGTGACCCGGGCCTTGCTATGCTGCTCTCCCACAGCTTGCCGAAGCGGCCGCGCATCCTCGATCTCGGCGCCGGCACGGGCTCCCTGCTCCGTTGGCTCGGCCACTTCATCGGCCGCGCCCAGGCCTGGACGCTGGTGGATGCGGATGCGGACCTCATCGACCGCGCCTTCGAGACGACCAGCGATCGCGCCGAGGATATGGAATGGCCCGCCACCTGGCCAGGCCGCCGCACGATGCTGGTGCACGCCCCGCACGGTGCCTGGCGGATCGAGGGCCTGATCGCGGATTTGCGGGAGGCGCCGGACAACCTGCCGCTCGACCAAGTCGATGCCGTGGTGAACACCGCGCTGTGCGACCTCGTCAGCGAAGCCTGGATCCAGCGCCTCGCCGGCGCCTGCGCCGCCAAGCGCCTGCCCTTCTACGCCGCGCTGAACGTGACGGGGCGGGAGCGCTTCATGCCCGGCCACCCCGGTGATGCGCTGGTGGCGCGCGGCTTCGCGCGGGACCAGCTGCGGGACAAGGGCTTTGGCGGCATCGCGCTGGGCGCCCGCGCGCCGGGCGTGATCGCCAGGGCCTTCGAAGCGCATGGCTACACCGTGCATCGCGCCGCGAGCGACTGGGTGATCGACCGCCGGCAGCCGGAGATGGCCGCGGCGCTGGCCGATGGTCATGCCCGCGCCGCGCTGGCGCAGGAACGCCGCGGCCGCGCGAAGCTGATGGGCTGGGCGCTGGACCGCCGGGCGCAGGCCGGGCTGCAAAGGCTTGCGGTGCGTGTCGGCCATACCGACGTCCTCTGCCTGCCGCCCAAGAAGGGATAGAAAGCATGGCGCTCCTCCTCGGCTGCATCGCGGATGACTTCACGGGTGCCACGGACCTCGCCTCCATGCTGGTCCGGAACGGCATGGCGACGGTGCAGGTCATCGGTGTTCCCACCGGCCCGCTGCCGGAGGCCGATGCCATCGTCATCGCGCTGAAGTCCCGCACCACGCCGGTGCGCGATGCCGTGGCCGAAAGCCTCGCGGCACTGGAAGCCCTGCTTGCGGCCGGGGCGAAGCAGATCTTCTTCAAGTATTGCTCCACCTTCGACAGCACGGATGAAGGCAATATCGGCCCTGTCGCGGATGCGCTTCTGAAGCGGATGGGCGCCGGCTTCGCCCTCGCCTGCCCCGCCTTCCCCGCCAACAACCGCAGCATCTACCAGGGCCACCTGTTCGTCGGCGGCACGCTGCTCAACGAAAGCGGGATGGAGAACCACCCGCTGACGCCGATGAAGGACGCGAACCTCGTCCGCATCCTGTCCCGCCAGACCGAAGGCGCGGTCGGCCTCGTGCTCTTCGCCGTGGTGGAGCAGGGCGCGAACGCCATCCGCGATGCGATGACCCGCCTGAAGGAAGGCGGGCGCCGCTACGCCATCGTCGACGCCGTGTCCGACAGCCACCTGATGGCGATCGGCGAGGCCGCGGCAAGCCACGCGCTGATCACCGGCGGGTCCGGCGTCGCCATGGGGCTGCCCGCGAATTTCCGCCGCGCCGGGCTGCTCCCCGAACGCGGCGATGCGGCTACGCTGCCCGCTGCGGAGGGTCTCTGCGCCGTCCTCGCCGGAAGTTGTTCGCGCGCCACGCTCGGCCAGATCGGTTTTGCCCGGGACCACGCGCCGACGCTGGAGTTGGATGCGCTGGCGACACCGGACGCCGCAGCCCTTGCCGCGCAGGCGCTGGATTGGGCGGCGGGAAAGCTCTCCCCCACCGCGCCCCTCATCATCGCCGCCAGCGCGGCGCCGGAGAAGGTGGCGGCCCTGCAGGCGAAGCTGGGGCGGGATGCCGCAGGCGCGTTGGTGGAACACGCACTCGCCGCCATCGCGGAAGGGCTGGTGGCGCGCGGCGTGGCGCGGCTGGTGGTGGCGGGTGGCGAAACCTCCGGTGCCGTCGTCTCCCGCCTTGGTGTCACGACGCTGCGCATCGGTGCCGAGATCGACCCCGGCGTGCCCTGGACCTATGCCGAACCCGCGGGCATCCACCTCGCGCTGAAGTCCGGCAATTTCGGCGCGCGGGACTTCTTCCTGAAGGCGTTCGCACCATCCGATGACCGCAGCGCCGCAGGCGCGAAGGGCTGAATCGGATGGCCAGCATGAGTGAAGCGGCGCTGCGGACCCAACTCGCCGAACTCGGGAAATCGCTGTTCGACCGCGGCTATTCCGTCGGCAGCGCGGGCAATATCTGCGTGCGCCTGCCCGATGGCTACCTGATGACGCCGACGAATTCCTGCCTCGGCCGGCTCGACCCCGCGCGCATCAGCAAGCTCGGCCCGGCGTGGCAGCATCTGTCCGGCGACAAGCCCTCCAAGGAAGTCTTCCTGCATCGCGCGGTGCTGACGGCGCGGCCGGAAGCGGGCGCCGTGGTGCATCTGCATTCCACCCACGCCACCGCCATCAGTTGCCTGGCGCCAGAGGGAGGCGATGCGGAGATCCCTCCGCTGACGCCCTACTTCGTCATGCGCATCGGCCGCCGCCTGCCCTGCGTGCCCTACTACCGCCCTGGAGACGCGGCGATGGAACCGGCGGTGTTCGCGGCGGCGCAGGTCGCCAAGGCGCTGCTGCTGGCCAATCACGGCCCCGTTGTCAGCGGCGCCACGCTGGTCGATGCCGTGCATGCCAGCGAGGAATTGGAAGAAGCCGCGCGCCTCGCGCTGCTGCTGCGCGATGTCCCCGGCGTGCGGCGGCTGACACCCGTCCAGGTGGATGACCTGCTGGCGACCTTTGGCTGAAGGCTACAGCGACGCCTCCGCGTCCCTTCATAGCGACGCCTCCGCTTCCCTTCATAGCGACGCCTCCGCGTCCAGGCGAATGACGTAGCTCCGCCAATCCGCGCGCTCCGCGATACGCTCATACAGCGCTATGGCGGCGCGATCGGACTCCGGCACGATCCAGCGCAGATGGCTCCATCCGCGTTCGCGCCCAAGCGTGACGGCTGCGGCGATCAGCGCGCGCGCAATGCCCTGGCCGCGCGCATCAGCGCGGACGAACAGGTCATCGAGGTTGCCGCAGCGCCGCGCGAAGACGACCTCCGGCAGATCGAACAGGATGGCGAAGCCAACCAGGCCGCCCGACACATCCTCAGCCACCAGCACTTCCGCGGCGGGATGTTCGGCCAGCAGCGCCGCCTGCGCTTCCGGCGTGGCGATGGCGGCCCCGTTCAGCGCCGCGCGCATCTCCTCCGCATAGCGGGCGAGCAGCGGTGCCAGGCGGTGGCGTTGGGTGGGCGGCAGGGCGCGGATGGTGAAAGGCATCTCCCAGCAATGCTCCGGGCCATGCAGCCGATGCAAGAGAACACCCCTCGACGCGAAAAGGGCGCCGCCCGCATTGCGGACGACGCCCCCTCGCCGGGATCGGCGGTAGTCTTACGACGAGGATTCGGTCGTCGGCGCCGGAGCAGCGGCGGCAGCGGCGGCGGCGGCCTTCTTCGCGGCGCGGGTGGCGGCGCCCTTCTTGGCGGCTTCGCTGCGCGCGGACGGGGCGGCAGCCTTCGCGGCCTTCTTCGGGGCGGCCTTGGGGGCAGCAGCCTTCGGAGCAGCGGCCTTCTTCGGCGCGGCCTTCTTGGCAGCGGCCTTCTTCGGCGCAGCCTTGGCAGCGGCCTTCTTCGGCGCAGCCTTCTTGGCAGCGGCCTTCTTCGGCGCAGCCTTGGCAACGGCCTTCTTCGGCGCGGCCTTCTTGGCAGCCGGCTTCTTGGCAGCGGCCTTCTTCGGCGCGGCAGCCTTCTTCGCGGCCGGCTTCTTGGCAGCGGCCTTCTTCGGCGCGGCCTTCTTGGCGGCCGGCTTCTTGGCGGCGGCCTTCTTCGGCGCGGCCTTGGCCGCGGCCTTCTTCGCCGCCGGCTTCTTGGCAGCCGGCTTCTTCGCCGTCTTCTTCGCGGCGGCCATCGCCATCGCCTGGGCGCGCGGCTCGGCTTCCGTGGTCTCGATGGTCTCGATCATGTCGGTCATGTGGTCAGGAGCTCCGTTGTGATCCGGTGATTGGTGTTCCGGTGGTGATGGGCTGACATGGCTTTCGCCACGCCGCGCCCGCGAAAGCAGACCGAAGCGTGCGATTGCCAACCGGCGCGGATCCCGTATCGCGCCAGGCCGATGCAATCGCCGTCCATCTTCCGCGAGCACCGGGATCTTCCGAGAACGCAGCGGCAAGCCGCCGCGTTCCCTGCATCCCGGCTTCTTTCCCGCCGATGTGCGGCACCGAAACGGTGCCCATCGGCGGTGCGACACAGGGTGTGCTTCGCACTTGTCCCCGCCTCACCAGCCTGCGGTCCATGGACCGATCCTTCCTGCTGC
>CANJXD010000049.1 GCA_947478535.1 Acetobacteraceae bacterium | reverse complement strand
GTCGTGCAGCAGCCCGCGCGCCTCATCCTCCGCGATGCCCGCCATCGAGGAGAGCGGCGCGTCCTGGTGGCCGTCATGCAGCGCGGTGACAAGGATATCGCCGACGCGCCGATGAAACACCGCCGCCACCTGCCGATTGACCATGCTGCCGGACATTCCCCTTTGTTCGAAGCAGCGTCGCGCCGGAGGCGCGCGGCGTAAAGGGGGGCTACAGGTCCAGCACCAGCAGCGTCCCGCGGGAGAGCGAGCAGCAGATCATCATGGTCTTGCTCTCCCGTCGTTCCGCCGCGCTCAGGATCGAATCGCGATGCTCCACATCGCCTTCCAGCACCGTCGTCTCGCAGGTGCCGCAGGACCCACCCCGGCAGGAGGAAGGCGGATCGAGCCCCGCCTCCTCCAGAGCATCGAGGATGCTGAGGCCATCCGGCACCACCACCTCCCGCCCCGATTTCGCCAGGCGGATCACCAGCCGTGGCGCGCTCATGGGGCGCCGCCCCGCAGCATGTGTTCGTAGGAAGCGCCCATCACCGCGCTCACCGGTTTGCCGGCAGCGACGTCCCGCGCCATAGCCGCTTCCTTCGCCGCGATCATCTCCGCCGCATCCAGCACACGGGCGATCTCGGCGGCTGGCACGAAGACCACACCACTGCCATCGGCCAGAACGTAGTCTCCGGGGCTGACACCAACACCGCCGATCGTCACCGGGCCGCCGGTCTCCGCCTCATGCAGCCGGCCGCGCGCGGTGCGGGCCGTCATCGCCGCGGCATAGACGGGAAAGCCGATCTCATGCGCCTCATCGATGTCCCGCGCCGCGCCATCGGTGACGACGCCCGCCAGCCCGCGCGCGATGGCGGCGCGGGACAGGATGCCGCCCCAGCCCCCGGCATCGAGCCCCGGCATGTGCTGGATCACCAGCACATCGCCCGGCCCCGCCGCCTCCACCGCCGCCGTGCAGAGGTGGCGCACCGGCGCGCCCGGCGGTGGCGCGCCCGGCGCGAGCCGCACCGTCATCACCCGCCCGGCGATGCGCTGGCGGACCGTGCGCGGCGGCAGGCCCGGCACGGCAGGTGGCAGGCCGAGTTTGTCCATCGCATCGGACAGCGCGCAGGCGTCCAGCTTTCCCAACCGCGCGACGACATCACCATCCGCCAAGGCAAACCCCTTTCCGCAGGACCAGTCCCGCGTGATTTCAGCAGCCCCAGCGCCGCCTGTCATCCGCCGAGAAGATTGCCGCGCGCCCGGCGCAGCAGCGCGAGCAGCATGGCGCGTTCCTCCGCCGCCATTCCCTGTGTCGCCGCATCCAGCACGGTCTGGGCTTCCGGGAGCAGCTTTTCCCGCAAGGCGCGGCCGGAGGGTGTGAGGTGGATCGCCACCTTCCGGCGGTCCTTCGCATCGGGCTCGCGCCGGATCCAGCCCGCCTGTTCCATGCCGCGGAGCGCGATGACGGCGGTGGGTTCCTGCATGCCGGTGCGGGTCGCGAGTTCGCGCTGCGTCAGGCCATCTTCCTCCCACAGCACGCGGAGGAAGTACCAAGCGCCGAGCGTCGCGCCATGCGGCTGGATGCGGGCCTGCAATTCGCGCTGGATGGCGCGGTTCAGCTCCCGCACCTGGTAGCCCAGGCTTTCATCGAAGGGCAGCGGCGCGGCCCGGCGGCGCTGCCTCGCTGTCATCGCGGACGGTTCGCCGTGGCGGTCAGCGTCGCGATCATGTCCTGTTCCGCCGTCGCCGCGCTGCTGTAGCGCGGCGCGGTTGTCACGAAGGGCTCCGTCGCCTCGGCGGGCATGTAGACGGACAGGTAGAACAACCCCGTCGCTTCGTCCCGTGTCGCCTCGATCCGCAGCGTCGGCATGCTCATTCCTCAGTCATTGGCGGCGACCTGATGCCGAAGCATCACCTCCCGCCCTTCGCTTGCAGAATGCAGGACGGCAAGGCAGGCCTCAAGCGTCGCCATGCCCCAGGCGCCGGAATGCAGCGGCGGCACGCCATCCAGTACGGCCGCACAGAATTCATCCAGCACCTCGGCGCGCGGCACATGCGGCAGCGGCGTAGCCTCGCTCCACCGGCGATCCTCCCCATACACATCCACGCCCTGCGGCGTGAGGCGCAGATCGGCGCGCTCGCAGCTCGCCAGCAGGAAGCCGAACTGGTTGTGGAATGCGGGCGGCACGGCGGCAGGGTTGGGCGGGCTATCCGGGCCATAGGCGCGGCGCGTCTTGGCCGCGGCTTCGTCGGTGATGCCGGCCAGTGCGCGGCGTGCGGCACCGTAGTCCGCGGAGTCACGCCGCCGGCCCGTCTCCCCCACCCAGCCCATCAACGCATCGGAATCGAAGCGGCCATGGCCGGAATAGGTCAGGGTCGCCGCAGCGCCATCCTCGAATTGCAGGAAGGCGGTATAGGCGCCCTCGGTCGGCCGCGCCGGGTCCCAGGCGAAGCATTGCGCGCGGACCGAACGCAGCATCCCGCCGCCCAGCAGCCGCACGACGTCGATCTGATGCGCGCCCTGGCTGAACACCACGCCGCCGCCCTGGCTGGTCGCCAACTCCTCCGGCCGGCGCGGGCGATAGAGGAAATCCGTGTAGGTCAACGCGGAGATCAACCGCACGCGCCCCAGCGCGCCCTCCCGGATCATCCGCCGCGCCGCCAGCACCGGCCCATCCTGGCTGTGGCTGTGGCCGATCACCAGTTGCACGCCGGCGCGGGCGGCGGCCTCCACCATCGCCGCGCAGTCCTCCAGCGTCACGGCCATCGGCTTTTCCACCAGCGCATGCCGGCCCGCCGCACACGCTGCGAGCACATCCGACGCGTGGAACTGGTGGGGTGTCGCGATGTACACCGCCTCCACGGCGGGATCAGCGCAGAGGGCTGCGATATCCGCGTAGCCCCGGCTGCCTGGGAAATCGCCCAGGAACCGCGCCCGCGCTGCCGGCCGCGGATCGGCGCAGGCCACCAGCTCCACCCGCCGATGCCCCGCCAGCGTCGGCAGCATCAGCATGAAGGCGCGCCCAAGCCCGACCACGCCGAGCCGCAGCCGGCGCATCAGAGGTCCAGCACCAGCGCGGCCGTGCCCGGCGCGGCGCGGGAGACGCAGACCATGATCTGCGCGGCCTTCTCATGCTCCATCAACACGAGGTCGCGGTGGTCCACCGCGCCGTCCAACAACCCCGTGCGGCAGGACCCGCAGGTGCCGCTTTCGCAGGAGTGGGAGACGCTGACGCCAGCGCCCCGCAACGCCTCCAGGATCGACTGCCCCGGTGCCACCGCAACCGCCTGGCCGGATCGCACGAGGCGCACGGTGAAGGGCGCGTCATCAGGCCGGTTCTGCCCGCCACCACTGCCGAAATCCTCGAAATGCACGGCGGAGCCTGGCCAATGCCCGGTCATGTCCCGCACCGCCTGCATCAACCCGCGCGGCCCGCAGCAATGCAGGTGACGCCCCTTCGCCTGTTCGAGCACGGGCCAGAGGTCCAGCGCCTGGTCGGGGTCCCCGCCATCATGATGGATGACGACTTTGCCGCGGAACTCCGGCGCGCTCAGCTCCTCGCGAAACGCCGTCTGCGCCGCGCCGCGCGTCAGGTAGTACAGCTTCCAGGGCGGCCGGCCTTCCGCCTGCAACTGCCGGATCATCGCCATGATCGGCGTGATGCCGATGCCCCCCGCGATGAACACGCGCCCCGGCGGATTGCCCTTCAGCGGAAAATCATTGCGCGGCGCCGCGCAGGGCAACACATCCCCCACCGCCACGCCATCACAGAGCGAGACAGACCCGCCCTGCCCCGCGGCCTCCCGCTTCACCGCGATGGCGTAGCTGGAGGTCTCCGCGGGGTCGGAGCACAGCGAATACCGCCGCACCAGCCCGTTCGGCACCCGCACCCGCAGATGCGCCCCGGCGGTGAAGTCTGGCAGCGCCGCGCCCTCGGGGTCCGCGAGGTCGAATCGATGGATGCCCTCCGCGATCACCGCCGCGGCGATGACCCGCAGCGGGCGAAACTCGGCATCCTCGGTCATCGCGGCAAACCCCCTGGCCCCTCTCGCCCGGAAACACTTAGCTCCCTAAGTGTCAGGGTCAAGTCCCTGGACGAACCCTGCCATCACCGCATATCTTAGGGGCCTAAGCATTCGCCGAGGCCCGGAGACCGTCCATGCTCACCCATGAGGAAAACCAGCTTCTCTGCCGTGTCGAGGGCGATGCCCCGATGGGCCGCTTCATGCGCCAGCATTGGCTGCCGATTTGCCTCTCGGAGGAGATCGAGGAGTTCGAGGGCAAGCCGATCCGCGTCGAGATCCTCGGCGAGAAGCTCGTCGCCTACCGCGATGGCGACGGCAAGGTCGGGCTGGTCGGGGAATTGTGCCCGCACCGCAAGGCGAGCCTGGTCTATGGCCGGAACGAGGAAGGTGGGCTGCGCTGCCTCTATCACGGCTGGAAGATCGACCTGGACGGCAATGTGGTGGAGATGCCCTCCGAGCCGCCGGCCGCCTGCGCCGCGGCGAAGTTCAAGCATCCCGCCTATCCCACCGCCGAAGCGGGCGGATTCGTCTGGGCCTGGATGGGCGACCGCGCCGCCATGCCCGAATTCGAGCCGCCGCCCTTCGCGCCGACGCCGGACACCCGTGTCTCCATCGGCACCGCGCGCATCGACTGCAACTGGGCGCAGCTGGTGGAAGGGCAGATCGACAGCGCGCATTCCTCCTCGCTGCATTCCTCGGACATGGTCCCGGCGCGCGTCGGCCGCGCCAGCGCGAATGCGAAGACCTGGTCCCGCCCTTCGACGGACAAGGCGCCGCGGCTGCAGGTGCAGCTGACGTCCTACGGCTTCCGCTACGCGGCGATCCGCCGGCCGATCCAGAACGCCACGACGCATGACTACATCCGCATCACCACCTTCGTCGCGCCGCTGATCAGCCTGATCCCGCCCAATGCCAGCTACAACGTGGCGCAGGTCACGGTGCCGGTGAACGACCACACCTGCATGTTCCACTTCATCGCCTGGGGCGATGGGCCGGACGTGCCCTCCATGGCGGAATGGCGGAAATTCCTGACCCTGACGCCGGGCATCGATGTCGATCCCGCCAACAACTGGGAACGCCTGCGGGTGCGGGCGAATGACTATCTGCAGGATCGGACCCTGATGAAGCTCGGCAATTTCACCGGCATCAAGGGCATCCCGGCGCAGGACATGGCGATGTGGGAAGGCATGGGCCCGATCGCCGACCGCACCAGCGAGCGCCTCGGCGCCAGCGATGTCGCCATCGTCCAATGGCGCCGCCTGATGATCGAGGCCGCGCGCGCCTTCGCCGAGGGCGCCCCCGCGCTCGGCCGGACCGAGCCGCATGTGACGCTGGCGGACATCGCGAGCTTCGAAGGCGTAGTGCCGAAGACCACGGATTGGCGCAGCCTCGGCACCGGGGAGCTGGAGCGCAGGCTGTTCAAGGGCGCACCCATCGCCCAGGCTGCGGAATAGGAGCGCCCGGATGTCCAAGCTGCAACTCTCGGTCGCCATCGGGCCGTATGATCGCATGATGCCGCTCGTGCAGGGGGAGGTGCAGATCGATTCCGTCGATCCGCAATTCATGCTGCTGGAGCCCGAGGAGATCTTCTTCCGCGCCATGCGGCATGAGGCCTTCGACATCTGCGAATTGTCGCTGTCGTCCTACAGCCTGCGCGTCGCGCGCGGGGACAGCCCCTATGTCGCCATCCCCGTCTTCCCCTCCCGCGCCTTCCGCCACACCTGCATCGTCGTGCGGAACGACCGCGGCATCCGGACGCCGGCCGACCTGCGCGGCAAGCGCATCGGCATGCCGGAATACCAGTTGACCGCGAATGTCTGGGCGCGCGCGATCCTCGAGGAGGAATACGGCGTCCACCAGCGGGACATCACCTGGGTGCGCGGCGGCTATGAAAGCCCCGGCCGCATCGAGAAGCTCTCCGTCACCCTGCCCGAGGGCACGGTGGTGGAGAACGCGCCGGACGGGAAAACCATCTCCGGCATGCTCGCCGCCGGTGAGCTCGATGGCGTGATGGGCCCCCGCGCGCCGTCCTGCTTCGAACGTGGCGACCCCGCGATTTCCTGGCTGTTCGAGGACCCGACGGCGGAAGCGACGACCTGGTTCCGCAAGACGCGCATCTTCCCGGTGATGCACGTCCTCGGCATCCGCAAGACCCTCGTGGAGAAGCATTCCTGGTTGCCGGCGGCGGTGATGAAGGCGTTCGAGAAATCGAAGCGCGTGGCGCTGGACAAGCTGACGGACACCTCCGCCACCAAGGTCACGCTGCCCTTCGTGGAGGAAAATCTGCGCCGTGCCCGGCAGTTGATGGGCGAGGATTTCTTCAGCTACGGCCTGGCGCAGAATCGCCATGTCTTCGAGTATTTCCTGCGCCACCACCACGCCCAGGGACTTTCGAACCGCGTGTTGGCGCCGGAAGAACTTTTTCACGCCAGCACGCTGGAAGCCCATAAGATTTAGCGATTACTCCGGCTGGATCCGCGCCGCCGCGACCAGCGCGCGGTTGCGCGGCAACTCCGCCGCGATCAGCTCCGCGAAGCGCGCGGGCGTCTCGGCGAGCGAGGTCAGGCCCACCGCGCCCATGCGCTGCACCGTCGCTTGTTCCGCGCCGGCCTGGTTGAACGCCGCGTTCAGCCGCGCCACCTGGTCCGCCGGCAAGCCGCGCGGGCCCCACAGCCCGCACCAGCCCTCATAGACCAGGTCGGCGAAGCCGGCCTCGGCCAGCGTCGGCACATCCGGCAGCACGGTTTCCCGCCTTGCGCTGGTCACGGCATAGGCGCGGGCGCGGTTGTCGCGGATCAGCGGCAGGGCCGGGCCGAGCGGGGCGATGAACAGGCTGACAGCGCCAGAGACGAGGTCATTGATCGCTGGCCCCGTGCCGCGATAGCTGACGAAGGTCGTCTCCACGCTGAGCTTCTGCCACAGCGCCGCCGTCGCCAATTGCCCGACCGAGCCGAGCGACGATCCCGCGAAGGAAAAGGCCGTGGGATTGCGGCGCAGCGCCTCCAGCAGCGCGGCCAGGTTCGGCGGTGCCAGGTTCGCCCCGCCGATCATCACATAGGGGATGGAAACGGTGCGGGCGATCGGCGTGAAATCCGCCTGGAGGTCGAAGGGCACGTTGCGCTGCACGAAGGGCAGCACGGTCAGCACCTCGTTCGAATAGAGCAGCGTCGTGCCATCCGGCGCGCTGCGCGCCACGGCATCCGCCCCCACCGCGCCATTGGCGCCGGAGCGGTTTTCCAGCACCCAGTTCTGCCCCATCGCCTCCGCCACGCGCGGCGCCAGGATGCGGCCCGTGAGGTCTGTGGTGCCGCCCGGGGGGTAGGGCACCACGAGCCGCACGCTGCGCCCTTGCGCGAGGGCGGGCGCCGCCAGCGAAACCAAGCCGAAAGCAAGCGCGCCGCGGCGCGTGGCGGTGATCATCATCCCGAACCCTTCTTCTCCCCCACGCCCACAAGGCGCGCGGTGGCGGAACACCCTCTCTGGGGCAAAGCAGCCAACCGCCCGCAGTTTCAGGCCTTCGCAGCAGCCTTGCAAGAGCGAGAGGCCGGCGCCACACCCGGGGTGACTTGAATCGTCGCGCCGCCCCTCGCATATCGCGGCCGCCCCGATTGGTGGCCCGAGTGTCGGCCCAAGCGATGGAATAAAGGAACGACCCATGAGCGAGACCGTGGAACGGCATGAATTCGGCGCCGAAGTGGGGCGCCTGCTCGATCTCGTCGTGCACGCCTTGTATTCGGAACGCGAGATATTCCTGCGCGAACTCGTCGCCAACGCCGCCGATGCCGTCGACCGCCGGCGCTTCGAGGCGTTGAGCGATGAGGCGCTGGGCCTGCCGCCGGATGCCAAGGTCCGCATCGTCCCGGACAAGGCAGCCCGAACCCTGGTGGTGACGGACCCCGGCATCGGCATGGCCAAGGCGGATCTGGTGCAGCATCTCGGCACCATCGCGCGGTCCGGCACGCTGGCCTTCGCGAAGTCCCTCGCCGATGCGCCCAGCGGGGATAAGCCGAGCCTGATCGGCCAGTTCGGCGTCGGCTTCTATTCCGCCTTCATGGTCGCCGACCGCGTCGAGGTGACATCCCGCCGCGCCGGGTCCGAGGAGGCGTGGTGCTGGGCGAGCGAAGGCAAGGGGGACTACACCCTGGCACCCGCCGAGCGCGCGGAAGCCGGCACCGACATCGTCCTGCACATCAAGCCCGATGCCGAGGAATTCCTCGACCCCCAGCGCTTGCGGGCGATCATCCGCAAATGGGCGGACCACATCACCATCCCCATTACCGTGGCGCGCGACGGCACGGATGAGCCGGCGAACGAGGGCACGGCACTCTGGCGCAAGCCGAAATCGGAAGTGACGGAAGACAACTACGCGGATTTCTACCGGCACGTCGCCCACGCCTTCGACAAGCCCTGGGCCACGCTGCATTGGCGGGCGGAGGGGGTGATCGACTTTTCCGCCCTGCTCTTCATCCCCGGCATGAAGCCCTTCCAGGCGGTGGAGGGAGAACGCGAAAGCCGCGTCCGCCTGCATGTCCGCCGCATGTTCATCACCGAGGAGGCCGCGCTGCTGCCGCCCTGGCTGCGCTTCGTGCATGGCGTGGTGGATACCGAGGACCTGCCGCTGAACGTGTCGCGGGAGATGTTGCAAGCCACCCCCGTCCTCGCCCGCATCCGCAAGGCCGTGACCAACCGCGTGCTGTCCGAACTCAAGGGCAAGGCGAAGGACGCGGAAGGCTACGCGACGTTCTGGGAGAATTTCGGCCCGGTCCTGAAGGAAGGCGTGTGGGAGGACCAGGACCACCACAAGGACCTCGCCCCCCTGCTGCGCTTCCGCTCCTCCGCCATGGAGGGCTGGACCTCCCTGCCCGACTACGTCGCGCGGATGAAGCCGGGCCAGGACGCCATCTACATCCTGGTGGGAGACAACGCCGCGGCACTCGCGAAATCCCCGCAGCTCGAAGGCTTCCGCGCCAAGGGCGTGGAGGTGCTGCTGCTGGCCGATAGCATCGATGCCTTCTGGCCGGAGCGGATGGACAGCTTCGAGGACAAGCCCATCCGCAGCATCACCCAGGGCAGCATCGACCTCTCCGCGATCGAGGGTGCGGCCACGGAAGGCGAGGCGGCCGACGTCACGCGCCTGCTGCCCATGTTGCAGGAGGCGCTGAAGGAGGATGTGGCGGAAGTGCGCGTCACGGACCGGCTGGTGGATAGCGCCGTGGTGCTGGCAGCCGCCGAATACGGCCCGGATCTGCAGATGCAGCGGATGCTGCGTCGCGCCGGGCGGGATGCCGGCGGCGGCCTGCCGATCCTGGAGGTGAACCCCCGCCACGCGCTGATCCGCCGCCTGGCCGAAGGGGCCGCCACTGATACCACCATCGCGGAAAAGGCCGGCCTGCTGCTCGACATCGCGCGGCTGCAGGATGGCGACGCCCCGCGAGACCCCGCCGCCTTCGCCCGCCGCGTGGCGCAGGCCCTGGCGGGGGAGCCACTGTAGCAGCCTATGGACAGGCGTGGCCGGTGGCGCGGATAAGACGCCTCGGCCCCGCCAGGCCGGCCACGACCGGAGGAAAACCATGACCAAGAAGCCCGTCATTATCGGCGCCATCCTGGGCGCGCTGCTGGCCCTGCCCGCCGCGGCGCAGGAGGTCTTCCCGAATCGTGCTGTCCGCTACATCGTCCCCTTCGCGGCGGGCGGGCCTTCGGACATCGTCGCCCGCATCATGGCGCCCCGAATGTCGGCGATTCTCGGCCAGCCCGTGGTGGTGGAAAACCGCGTCGGCGCCGGTGGCGTGACCGGCGTCGATGTCGTCGCCAAGGCCACGCCGGATGGCTACACCTTTGGCATCGGCAGCGCCGGCGCGCTGGCCATCTCCCCCAATCTCGGGCGCGGCACGCCGTACAACCCGCAGACGGACCTGGTGCCGATCACACTCGGCGTTCTGGTGCCGGAACCCGTGGTGGTGCCCGCCGTCTCGCCCTTCCATACCTTGCAGGAGCTGATCGCCGGGGCGAAGGCGCGGCCAGGCTCGCTGAACTTCGGCTCCACCGGCAATGGCAGCATGCCGCATCTCGCGGCCGAACAGCTGCGCGCCGCCGCCGGCATCGATCTCGTCCACATCTCCTACAACAGCGGCGGCCAACTCGCGACGTCGATCCTGCGGAACGAGGTCCAGCTGGGCTTCGCGGATTTGCCGGTGCTGCTGCCGCAGATCCAGGCGGGTTCGCTGCGCGCGCTCGCCGTCGGCACGCCGCGGCGCCTGTCCTGGCTGCCGGATGTGCCGACGATGACGGAAGTGGGCCTGCCGGCAGTCGATGCCAGCAACTGGCACGGCCTTGTCACCAGCGCCCGCACTCCCGCCGGCCCGCTTGCGGCATTGCGCCGCGCCGCCATCGCCTCGCTCCAGGATTCCGAAGTGGTGCGGCTGCTGGATGCCCAGGGCGCCGTACCCGGTGGCAATACGCCGGAGGAATTCGGCGCCTTCATGCGCGCCGAGCTGGAAAAGTGGGGCGAGGTGATCCGCCGCAACAACATCCGGCCGGATTGATCCGATGGGCTTGGTGCGACGCGCCAGGCCCACTGGGATTTTGCCAGGGGCAGCCCCGCTGGCGTTTCGCCGGAGAAAGTCTAGGTTCCTCGCAATCGCTTGAGGAAAGCCCACGCCATGCCCGACGCCATCGCCCCTTCCACAGCGCCTCGCTTTCCCATCGGCCTGGCCGATGCGCCCGGCCGCAACGCCGCGCTGCGCCGCCTGCTCGCCGGGCCCGACCTGTTTCTCGCCCCCGGCGCGTTCGATTGCGTCGGCGCGCGCCTCGTCGAGGCCTCCGGCTTCCCCGCGCTCTACATCACCGGTGCCGGCATCTCGATGAGCGCGCTCGGCGCGCCGGATGTCGCGGCGCTGTCCTTCGGGGAAATCCTGGATCGCATCCGCCGCATCTGTGACGTCGTCTCCATCCCCGTCATCGCCGATGGCGATACCGGCTATGGCGGCCCGCTCAACGTCATCCGCACGGTGCGCGAATACGAACGCGCCGGCGTCAGTGGCATCCAGATCGAGGACCAGGAATGGCCGAAGAAGTGCGGCCATGAGCCCGGCCGCAAGATCGTCTCGGTGCATGAGATGTGCCTGCGCATCAGGGCGGCCTGCGATGCGCGGCGGGACCCGGATTTCGTCGTCATCGCCCGCACCGATGCCCGGGCCGGTGAGGGTCTGCCCGCCGCCATCGCCCGCGCCCAGGCCTATCGCGCCGCCGGGGCCGACGTGATCTTCGTGGAAAGCCCGCAGAGCGAGGCCGAACTCGAAGCCGTCGGGCAGGCCTTCCCGGGCGTGCCGCTGCTGGCGAACATGGTCGAAGGCGGCAAGACGCCGATCCTGTCGGCGGAACGCTTGCAGGCGCTGGGCTTCAAGCTTGCCATCTATCCCAACGCGCTGACGCGGTTGTTCGCCAAGGCGGGGCTCGAAGTGCTGGCTTCGTTGAAGGAGACCGGCTCCTCCAACGCCTCCGCCAGCCGCATGCTGAGCCATGGGGAGTTGTGGACGCTGTTCGACAACGCCACCTGGCGCGCGCTGGAAGACCGCTACATGGGGGCGGATGGCAAGGCGTAGCCTTACGCCTTCCGGTATTCCCGGGCGATCGCGTCGTGCTGGCGGACCACTTCCGTCATCACGCCGCGAATAAATCCCTCGGCGAAATCGGGGTCCAGCCCCGCCTTTTCCGCAAGCGCGCGCAGCTTCGCCACCTGCGCCGCCTCACGCGACGCATCGACGGAAGGCAGGCTTCGCGTCGCCTTCAGCAGCCCCACTTCCCGCGTCACGCGGAAGCGCTCGGCCAGCATATGGACCAGGGCGGAATCGATGTTGTCGATGCTGCGGCGCAGTCGCCAGAGGTCCTCCGGGACGGCATCGCCTGTCTTGGTCGCGGGGGCGGTATCATTGGGCATGGGAAGTCTGCCGCCTTTCCTGGAAGCATTCGCGAGGGTCCATCAATCACAGCGGCGTAGCCCCGGAAGGCAAGTCCCGCAACCGTGGCCGCCTACCCCCGCAGCAGCACCACCGCCTCGATCTCGACGCAGATGCCGCGTGGCAGGCTGCCCATGCCGACGGCGGAACGCGCCGGCCGGCCGGCATCGCCGAACACCTCCACGAACAGGTCGGTGCAGCCGTTGATGACTTCGGGGTGGTCGCCGAAATCCGGCGTGCCGCGCACCATGCCCAGCACCTTCAGGATGGTGTCCACCCGGTCCAGCGAGCCCAGCGCCGCGCGCATATTGGCCAGCAGGTTCATCCCGCAGAGCCGGGCCGCCGCATAGCCCTCCGCCACCGTCACCCCCGCGCCGAGCGTGCCGGTGATGGAAGACCCATCCGCCCGCCGAGGCCCGACGCCGGACAGGAACAGCAGCCCGCCGCCGATGCGCCAGGGCACGTAGTTCGCCAGTGGCACGGGTGGCGATGGCAGGTCGATGCCCAATTCGGCCAGGCGCTTCTCGGCGGACATGCGGCGGTCTCCCTTGTCGGTCGCGCCACTCTGCCGCCAGCCGCGCGCGGCGTCACCCCGTCAGGGCGAGACCTCGTAGCGGTTCGGCGGCACCGGGATGCCGAGGTGCTCTCGTAGCGTCTTCCCCGTATACTCCATGCGGTAAAGCCCGCGCCGCTGCAGTTCCGGCACCACCATATCGACGAAGCGTTCGACCGGCGCGGGGTAGTAGGGGGACAGCAGCGTGAAGCCATCGCAGGCCCCCGCCTTTACCCAGGCCTCCATCGTATCCGCGATCGCGGCCGGCGTGCCCACCAGCAGGTGATGGCCCAGCGACGTCGCGAGGTAGCGCGCGGTCTGGATGATCGAAAGCCCCTCCCGCGCCGCCTTCTCCACCAGATGCTTCTGCCGGGCCTGCGCCGCGTTGCTCAGCGGCAAGGGCGGCAGCGGTGCATCCGGCGGGAAGGCGTGGATATCGAGGTCACCGCACAGCCGCGCCAGCAGCCGCATCGAATTCGCATCCGACATCAGCCCCTGCAATTCGCGGTAGCGCGCCTGGGCTTCCTCCTCCGTCGCGCCGATGATGGTCATCAGCCCCGGCATGATCTTCACATGGTCCGGGTTGCGCCCATGCTTGGCCGCCCGCGCCTTGAGATCGCGGTAGAAGGCCTGCGCCTCCGCCAGGTCGCTCTGCGCCGTGAACACCAGGTCCGCGGTGCGGGAGGCGAGGTCCATCCCGGGGCCGGAAGACCCGGCCTGCGTCACCACCGGCCTTCCCTGCGGGCAGCGCGCGATGTTCAGCGGGCCGCGCACGGCGAAATGCTTGCCGCGATGATGCTGGAAATGCACCTTCGTGATGTCCACGAAGTTGCCGCTTTCCTTGTCCCGGATCAGCGCGCCCTCGCCGAAGCTGTCCCACAGCGCGGCGCAGACATCGTAGAATTCCTCCGCCCGCTCATAGCGTTCGGCATGCGCCATGTGATGCTCGGCGCCGAAATTCCCGGCCTCGTCCTCGATCTGGGAGGTGACGAGGTTCCACCCCGCGCGCCCGCCGCTGATATGGTCGATGGAGGCGAATTTGCGGGCGACGTTGTAGGGCTCGTTATAGGTCGTCGTCGCCGTCGCGATCAGCCCGATGCGCTGCGTCACCACCGCGAGCGCCGCCAGCAGGGTCAGCGGCTCGAGATAGGCCGTGCGCCCCTGCTGCGGGCGATAGGGGCTGACGCCATCCAGCGCGCCGCTGCCATTCACCGCGACGGTATCCTGGAAGAAAATCGCATCCATCTTCCCGCGCTCGGCCGCCTGCGCCACGCGGACATATTCGGAAAACGCCATGTCGATCTCGGCGACCGCTTCCGGATGCCGCCAGCCCGCGGAATGGCTACCCGGCGTGAACATGAAGGTGGCGAGGTGCATCATGCCGAAATCATCCCTCAGAGACGGCGCAGGAGAATGGCGCCGCGTGGCAGAACCTCTGCGTTCCAGCCATCCCGCACCAGCGTCGTCGCATCCAATTGCGTGATGATGGCGGGACCCGTGATGCGGTCCCCGCTGCCGAGCGCCGCGCGATCATACAAGCTGGCCTCGGCGGTCCCGGAAGCCAGGTGCACGGTATGCGTGCCCGCAGGCTCGGCGCCCCGCCCCGGCGGCAATTCCGGCACCAGCGGCGCCGGCAAGGTGCCGACCGCTTCCAGCCGCAGCGTCACGATCTCCGGCCGCCCTTCCGGCAGATCGAAGCCATAGAGCGCGCGATGCGTCGCGGCGAAATCCCCGGCAGCCGAGGCCAGCCCGCGCCAGGGTACAGGCAATTCGCTGCCCTGCCCGGCATAGCGCATCAGCACCACCGGGTCGGCCCGCCGCGCATCCATGGGCACGCCTTCCTCCGCGAACCAGGCGGTCGCCTCCGCGGCCAGCGCGGCAAAGGTGGCGTCCACCAACCCCGGCTCCTCCGCCTGCCCCGGCAGCACGGAACGGCTGAACTCGGCGCGGAGGTCGGCGAACAGCAGGCCCTGCGCGCAGAGCACGCCCGGCGATGGCGGCACAAGCACCTGGCGGATGCCGAGCATCGCCGCCAGCGCGCAGCCATGCAGCGGCCCCGCACCGCCGAACGGCACCAGGGTGAAATCCCTGGGGTCATGCCCCCGTTCCACGGAGACGACGCGCAACGCGCCGACCATGTTCGAATCCACCACGGCGAGGATGCCGCGCGCCGCCTCATGCAGCCCCATGCCGAGGGGTTCCGCCACTTCGCGCCGCACCGCAGCTTCCGCCGCCGCGACATCAAGCCGCATGCGCCCGCCGAGCAGCGAGGGCGGCAGGTGGCCGAGCACGACATGCGCATCCGTCACCGTCGCCCGCGTGCCGCCCCGGCCATAGCAGGCCGGCCCCGGCAGCGCGCCGGCACTTTCCGGCCCCACCGCCAGCGCACCATCCTTGGTCACGCGCGCCAGCGAACCACCACCGGCGCCGATCGTCACCATGTCGAGCATCGGCAGCGGCAGCGGCCAATCGCCGACGGTGCCGCGCTGCGTCAGCGCGATGGCGCCGTCCTTCATCAGGCAGATATCGGCACTCGTCCCACCGATATCGACGGTGAGGATATTCGGCACGCCCGCCGCCGCCGCCACCGCCCGCGCACCCACCACGCCGGCGGCGGGGCCGGACAGCGCCGTGACCGCGGGCGCGCGCCGGATGGAAGCGGCCCCCGCCACGCCGCCATTCGACTTCATCAGCAGCAGCGGCGCCGCGATTCCATCCCCCGCCAGCCGATCCTCCAGCCGCCGCACATAGGTGGACACCGCCGGCATGACCTGGGCATTGAGGATCGCGGCAAGCGAGCGTTCATATTCCCGCACCACCGGCAGCACATCGACCGAGGCGGTGACGGCAACGCCCGGCAATGCCTCCCGCAGCAGCGCCGCGACACGGGCTTCATGCGCCGGCGCGGTGAAGGCGTGCAGCAGGCAGACCGCCACCGCCTCCACCCCCGCCTCCCGGCATTGCTCCGCCGCCCGCAGCACGCTCGCCTCATCCAGTGGGACCAGCACGGTTCCATCGGCGCCGATGCGCTCCGTCACCTCGAAGACGCGGGAGGGCGGCACGGGGCGCGCGGGCTTCACCCAGGCATGCAGATTGGCGCGGCGCGGGATGTCCTGCCGGCCGATCTCCAGCACATGCCGGAAGCCCGCCGTGGTCACCAACGCGGCCCGCGCGCCCTTGCCTTCCAGGATCAGGTTGGTCGCGATGGTCGTGCCATGCAGCACGCGGCCGACACGCGCCGCGCTCTCGCCCGCCACCTCCAGCGCGAGGCGCACGCCGGTCTGGAAAGCCTCGGAGGGATCCTGCGGCGTGGAAGGCGTCTTCGCCGTCCAGGCGCGGCCTGTCGCCGCATCCTGCAACGTGATGTCGGTGAAGGTGCCGCCGATATCGACCGCCACCGACAGTGGGCGCGGATCAGTCGAGGACATCGGCGTAGCTCCCGCGATGGAAGGCGAGCGTCGCGGGGCGGACGGCGCGCAGCGCGGCGGTCGCAGCCTCATCCACCCGTCGCCCGTCGATGACGACACCATAATCGGCACGCGCGGAGGCGACGCCCACCAGCCCGCCCAGCACATCCTCCAGCACCGCTTCCGCCGGCCGGTCGAACGGGTGACCACGCCCGCCGCCGCCGCCGGTCTCAATCCGCAGCACGTCGCCGCGCACCAGCCGGTTGCCATCCGACAGCGGCCGCAGCGCGCGTTCCTCCGATGTGCCCGGATTGACCAGCACGCGCCCCGGCCGGCCGGATTGCCCACCCGCCGCACCCCATGGTGGGTTCTCCACGCCATCGAGGCGCACGGCCAGCACGGCTTCGTCCGCCATCACCTCATATTCGCGGATGATGCCGCAACCGCCGCGCCAACGGCCGGGGCCGCCGCTATCCCGGTGCAACCCGTATGCGCGCAGCCGCACGGGGTATTCGAGTTCGAGGAACTCGACGGGATAATTCTCCTGCGCCACGAAGTAGACGCCATCCGTGCCGTCCGCGAAGCCGCGCGCGCCGTAGCCCACGCCGAGCCCATCGCTCATCAGGAAGGGCTTCCCGCCCATCGTCCCGCGCAGCAGCATGATGACGTAGGCGGCGTGCGCTGCCGGAGCCTCCCCGCCCGCGACGGAGACCAGCCCGTTCAGCGCGGCCAGCATCCGCATCATCGTCAGCCCCCGCATGCCGAGCGCCGCGGGGAAGCGCGGGAACAGCAGCGATCCCTCCCGCAGCAGTACCTCATCCAGGGCGCGCGGCCCGCCGGCGTTGACGACCTGCGTCGGATCTCCGCCAAGGAAGTACAGGCCGAGGGCCATCCCCGGCACATCCGGATTCATCAGGAAGTTTACCGGCCCCTTGGACTGGTCATCGGTCTCCGTCGCATCGAGGATGAAGCGATCGTCGGCCGTGCGCGTCAGCGCGAAGCGCAGCTTCAGCACGCCGCTGCCATGGCCGTCCCCGTCGATGCGATCGGTGAAGCGATGCGTGCCGACGGGGAAGGTCTCCATCAGCCGCTCCCGCACCGTCGCGCGCGTGCGGGCCAGCAATTGCCGCAGCGCATCGGCCAGCACAGCGGCGCCGAAACTCGCGGCGATCTCCCGCATCCGCGCGACACCGAGCTCGACACTCGCCATCAGCGCGCGCGTATCGCCCTGCGCCATGCGGGGGTAGCGCGAGTTGCGATAGAAGATCGCGAGTGCGGCGTGGTTCACCTCCCCCGCCGCGATCAGCTTCGTCGGCGGGATGATGACGCCCTCATGGAAAATCTCCGTCGCGTCGGGGCTGATGGAGCCCGGCCGCAGCCCGCCGATATCCGCGAAATGCGCCCAGCCCATCACGAAGGCGACGCGCCTGCCCTCCAGGAACACCGGCGCGAGGAAAACCTGGTCATTCGAATGGCTGACCGCGCCGCGCGATCCGTAGCAGTCATTGTACCAGTAGAGGTCCCCCTCCCGGATCGTCTCGATCGGGAAATCCCGAAAGACGGGCCCGCAGATATCCCCGAAGACCGGGACGTTGGACCCCACGGCCATGACGCCCTCGGCATCGAACAACGCCGTGTAGAAATCCTTCTTCTCCCGGATGAAGGCGGACATGGCGGTGCGCTCGATCAGCGCCTCCATCTCCTCCTGCGCCGCGCGGATGGCGCCGCGGATGATCTCCAGCGTCACGGGGTTGCACAGGGTCAAGGCTGCTTCCAAGGGTGCGGCCTCCTCAGGCCAAATGGCAGGCGGCGAGGCGGCCGGAGGCGACGCTGCGCAGCAGCGGCACTTCCTCCTCGCAGCGTTTCAGGGCAACGGGGCAGCGGTCCCGGAAGGCGCAGCCGGCGGGGCGGTTCACCTGGTCCGGCAGCCCGCCCTTGATGGGCAGCGCGCCGCGATCCTGGTCCACTCGCGGCACCGGCACAGCCGCCACCAGGGCGCGGGTATAGGGATGCGCGGGTGCTGCGATCACCTCCGCCGTCGGGCCCGATTCAACGATGCGGCCGAGATACATCACCGCCACGTCCTCACAGACATAGCGGATCAGCGCGAGGTCATGGCTGATGTAGATGGCTGCCAATTGCAGTTCATCCCGCGCCCGCCGCAGCACGTTCAGCACGCCGGCGCGGACGGAAACATCGAGCATCGAGACCGGTTCATCGGCGATGATCGCGCGGGGATGCGCCACCAGCGCCCGCGCCAGCACCACCCGCTGCAACTGCCCGCCCGAGAGTTCATGCGGATGCCGATCGAGATAGGCGCCCGGAGGGTCCAACCGCACCCGCGCCATCGCTTCCAGGATGCGCGCTTCATGCTGTTCCGGCGGCAGGCCGAAATTCGCCAGCGGTTCCGTCAGCGACCGCCTTATGGTGAAGCGCGGATTCAACGCGTCGAAGGGGTTCTGGAACACCAGCTGCACGCTGGACCGGAAGGGCAGCAGCGCCTTGCCCTGCAGCGCCGTCACATCCTGCCCGTCGAACAGCACGCTGCCGGAGGTCACTTCCTCCAGCCGCAGCAGCAG
>CANJXD010000048.1 GCA_947478535.1 Acetobacteraceae bacterium | reverse complement strand
GATGGCATGACCACCAGCGTCACCTACTTCGACAGCCGCTTCAACAACCTCATCAACTTCAATCCCAGCTTCTCGACGCTGACGAATGTGGATGAGGCGCTGGCGCGCGGCATGGAATTCGGGCTGACGCTGCGACCGGCGACCTGGTTCGATGCCCGCATCGCCTGGACGCTGACCGAGACGCGGGACCAGGTCTCCGGCGCACCGCTCGCGCGGCGCCCGAAAAATGTGGTGGCGCTGAGTGCGCGGGTTTCGCCCACGGATCGGCTGACCATCGCGCCGGAATTGCTGGTGACGGGGCCTTCGCCGGAAACCGCGGCCTATGACAATACGGGCCGCTTCATCGGTGGCGTCACCTACAACAAGACCGGCACGGTGCTGAACCTGACGGGCAGCTACCGGGTGACGGATGGCGTCACTGCCTATGCCGAGGGCCGCAACCTGACGGATGCGCGCTACGAACCCGCCAACGGCTTCGCGACCTACGGCCGCAGCCTGCTGGTCGGGGCGCGCTTCACGTTCTGATGAGATCCGGGTGGGACGGGGGTGTGTCCCCCCGTCCTACCTCCGCTGCACCACCAGCACGGCCTGGAAGAAGCGCGCGGGGTCGTCCAGGTATTCGACGATGGTGAACCATTCCGACCAGTGGCGCTCGATGAAGCGCAGCGGCACCACGGCATCGCCATAGAGGCTGCTGGCGAAATCGCCGGCCTCGCCGGAGGGCAGGAAGGCGATCTCGCCCGCCGCGCAGCGCGCCCGCAGCCCCGGCACATCGCCGGCATGGCGCCGCAACTGGGCTTCCCACCCGGTCGCGCCCGGCGGGATGGCGGCGATGAAATCGAGGAAGCGCGGCGGCTCCAGCGTCAGCACGAAAACACCGCCCGGCTTCAGCACCCGGGCGATCTCCGCCACCCAATGCAGGTGCGGGCCGACTGGCAGGTGGGTGAAGACGGAATAGGACATCGCGCTGTCGAGGCTGGCATCGGCGTAGGGCAGCTTCCCCCAGTGATACAGCCGGTCAAGATTGCCTGGCACGCCAAGCTGGCGGCAGAGCTCGATCGCCTCGGGCCAGACATCGCAGCCATGCAGCCCGGCGGCGCCGACATCCTTCCAGAAGAAGCGCAGGAAGCGCCCCCAGCCGCAGCCGAAATCCAGCAGACCCTGGCCGGGCGAGAGCGGCCGCCCGAGCGCCGCGGCGCGGTCCTTCATCAGGCTGTAGAAGGCAAAGGCTTCCCGCAGCGTGGCCACGCCATCCGCGCCGACGAAGCGACGCTGCGTTTCGGCATCCGGGAAGGCCGGAAAGGTCACACCCTCGACCTGCCGGCTTGCCAGGCTCCGCACGAGCAGGGACAGCCAGCCTTGGTCATCCAGGGCCAGAATGGCCGGAGGCAGATCGGATTCGGCCAAAAATAGCTCCTCAGTCGCGGATTTCAGCCGTCTTCTAGCGCAGACTCACCAGATGAGAACCTTGTCTGTCGGAACAAGGGACACCCTTGCCCCTTCGGGCAAGCGAGAACCTTGCCAATCAGGGCAAGCCTGGGAGCGCGCCCTTGCAAGCCAGGGCGGCCCGGCCCAACCTGCAAGGCAAGGCATCGTTGACCCCGAGACGCCTCGCGGGCAGCGAGGCGCGCAACGCTTGGCCGCGCGGCAGCACCACGGTGCGATCCCGGGCGCTGCGTGCTTTACGACAACTCACACTTCAAGGCTCAGTGACCATGGCCGAGATCGACCACATCGTCGTCGCCGCCCGCACGCTTGAGGAAGGGGCGGCCTATATCCTGGCGCATCTGGGCGTCGCCCCGGCGCCGGGCGGCAAGCATGACGGGATCGGGACCCACAACCTGGTGCTCGGCCTCGGCCCCGATTGCTACCTGGAAGTGATCGCCGCCGATCCCGACCAGCCGGAACCGCCGCATCCGCGGCCCTTCGATCTCGACGACCCCGCGACGAAGCTGATGCTCGAAGCCGGGCCGCATCTGGTGGGCTGGGTGGCCCGGACCCCGGCGCTGGAGGCCGTGGCCGCGCGGCTTGGCCCATCCCAGGCCGGGGAGGTGAAGGCCTGGAAGCGCGGGACCCTGTCCTGGAAAATGGCGATGCCGCCGCAGCGGCAGGATATGCGCAATCTGATCCCCTCGCTCATCCAATGGGATGACGGCAAGGGCGCGGCGCCGCGCCTGGCCGATTCGGGGCTGCGCCTGGTATCGCTGGAAGCTGAACACCCCGAGCACGACGCCGTCCGCAACGCGCTCGCCCAGCGCGGGCTGGAGGAGTCGATGAAGGTGCGCCGCAGCCCGCACCCCCGACTTGTCGCGCGGTTGCGCAAGGCGGACGGAGGCGAAACCGTCCTGACCAGCGGTTGAGGAACCCAGCCCACCCGCACGTCTTCACGGCGAGGGAGATTTCCTTGCCCCAGGGCGTTGCGGCGCGACGCGTGAGCGGGCAGGTTTGGGGTGCGCGATGGCTGATCGGGGAAGCTGTGGGGGTGGGAACACCCTCCGTCTCGCTTCTCCTCATTCGTCGCTGAAGGTCTTCCGCGAGGTAATGCAACACGTGACGACAAGGATGCCGCAGCGCAGGGCCAGAGCCCAGGAGGAAGGGACGCCGGTGCGTCCCACGCCGCGCTGCCGCGTGGATGCCCCCAGGCGAGGAATGCGGGGGCCATAACGGCGGCGGGCTGGCTTCCCGATGACCGCACGTATTCTTGTTGTGGACGACATCGCGGCGAATTGCCGGCTGCTCGAAGCCAAGCTGCTGAACGAATACTACGAAGTGCAGATCGCCTCCTCGGGCCCGGAGGCGCTGGCCACGGTGCAGCGCTGGATGCCCGATGTTGTGCTGCTGGATGTGATGATGCCCGGCATGGACGGGTATGAGGTCTGCCGCCGCCTGAAGGCGCAGCACGCCACCGCGCATATCCCCGTGGTGATGATCACGGCGCTGACGGACCCGGTGGAGCGTGTGCGCGGCCTGGAAGCGGGCGCGGATGACTTCCTTTCGAAGCCGGTCGACGACGCGACGCTGTTCGCCCGCCTGCGCGCCCTGCTGCGGATGAAGCAGGTGCTGGACGCCTGGCGCCTGCGGGCGGAGACGGCGCGCGACCTCGGCTTCGAACCGCAGCCCGGGCCTTCCGACAATGTCGCCGGCGCGCGCGCCCTGATCGTCAATGAGGATTTCGAGGAGAGCGAGGCGCTGGCCGCCGTGCTCGCTGTCGATGGCATTGAGGTGACCCGCTGCTCCGACCCGGCCGAGGCCTGGGAATTGCTGCTCGAAGGCCAGCATGATGTCGTGCTGCTGAGCCTCTCGCTCGATGGCGGCGATGCGCTGCGCCTCGCGTCCCGCCTGCGCGCCCAGGCCGTGACGCGGGACCTGCCGGTGATGCTGGTCGCCGATCCCGGACAGAAGGGCCTGGTGCTGCGGGGCTTCGACCTCGGCGCCAATGACCATGTGCTGCGCCCCGTCGATCCGAACGAACTGCGCGCCCGCATCCGCAACCAGATCCGCCGCAAGCGATACCAGGAAAGGCTGCGCGCCGACCTCGACCGCAGCCTGGAGATGGCGGTGACGGACCCGCTGACGGGGCTGCGGAACCGCCGCTATGTGCGCCGCCACCTTGAAGGCGTGTTGCGCAACAACGGCGCCTGCGTGCTGCTGATGGATGTGGACCGCTTCAAGCTGGTGAATGACACCTACGGCCATGCCGCGGGCGATGTGGTGCTGCGCGAGGTCGCCGAGCGTGTGCGCGGGCATTTGCGCGTGGCCGACGTGGTGGCGCGCTATGGCGGGGAGGAATTCCTCGTCGTCATGTCCGGCGCCAATACGGAAGATGGGCTGCTGGTCGCCGAGCGTCTGCGCCAGGCCATCGCGAATGAGGCGATGCCCGCGGAAGGCAATCTGCTGCGTGTCACCGTCAGCATCGGCGTTGCCGCCGGCGGCATCGGCGCGCAATCCGATGACGTGGTCAGCGCCGCCGATGCCGCGCTGTATCGCGCCAAGAAGAATGGCCGGGACCGCGTGGAAGTTGCGCTGGATGACGATTGGCCGCCCAACGCCGATCGTGGCCGCCCGGCGATTCGCACGGCGCGGTAACGCGCGCTTCGGGGCGGCACGGCGCGGTAACGCGCGGCTGGGGAGGGACCCCCGCTAGGGCGTTGGGTCGGCCCCGTCGCGGCGCGCCAGAACCGCGTCGATGAAGCCCTCCGCGGCGCCGAGATAGCCCGCCGGCTCAGTCAGCGCGGCGATCCCCGCGGCATCGAGATGCGCCGTCACCTCCGGCTCCCGCGCCAGGGCTTCGCGCAGGTGCATGCCCGCGGCCAGCGCGGCCTGCACGGCGTGGTGCACCACCTCATGCGCCACGCCGCGGCCCAGCATTGGCGCCAGGCCCATCATCACCGCCTCCGCCATGATGAGCCCGCCGCCGTCATCGAGGTTGCGGCGCATCCGCGCGGCATCCACCTCCAGCCCCTCGGCGATCGGCAGCAACGTCGCCAGCGCGCCATGCGTCAGCAGCAGCACCTGGCCGAGGGCGAGTTGTTCCAGCTGCATCGGCCCGGCGCCGCGTTCATGTTCATGCAGCATTGCGTTCAGCAGTTGCGGCACCAGCCCCTGCGTGGCGCGGGCCTGGGCGATGACGAATTCGCAGCCGATCGGGTTGCGCTTCTGCGGCATGGTGGAACTGCCGCCCTTGCCCGGGGCGGCGGGCTCCGAGGCTTCGCCCACTTCGGATTGCATGAGCAGCATCACATCCGTGGCCGGCTTCGCGAGCGTGCCCGCCAGCATCCCGCACCAGCAGCCCAGCTCGGCGATGGAATCGCGGGCGACGTGCCAGGGGATGGCGGGCAGGGCGAGGTCCAACTCCCGCGCCAGCTCCGCCGCCACGCGCGGTCCATCCGCGCCAAGCGAGGCCAGGGTGCCGACAGCGCCGCCGAATTGCAGCTTCAGCAGGCGCGGCCGCAACTGCGCCAGGCGCTCCCGCATGGTGATCAGCGGGTCGAGCCAGAGCGCCGCCTTGTAGCCCAGGGTGATCGGCAGGGCCTGCTGGGCATGGGTGCGCCCGGCCATGACGGTGCCGCGATGCCGGTCCGCGAGGATGGCGAAGGCCGCGATCAGCGCGTCCAGGTCCCGCGCCAGCAGGGCGATGGCGTTGCGGAGTTGCAGGACGAGGCCGGTATCCAGCACGTCCTGCGTCGTCGCCCCCCAATGCGTCCAGCGCCCGGCCTCCGGCCCCGCCAGGGCCGAGAGCTGCTTCACCAGGCCGACGGTGGGGAAGCCCATGGCGGCCGTGGCCTTGGCGAGCGAAGGCAGGTCGAGGCGCGTGACATCCGCCGCCGCGGTGATCGCCGCCGCCGCCGCCGCCGGGATCAGGCCGAGGCGGGCCTGGGCGCGGGCGAGCGCGGCCTCGAATTCGAGCATGGCGGCGAGGGCGGCCGTCTCGCCCATGGCGGCGCGCATCGCGTCGGTGCCGAAGACGGCGCCGAAGACCGCGCCATCGGCCGGGTTCACACTCATCGGTCGGGGCCCTTCCGGGTGGCAGGCGGGTCAGACGTCGAGGAAGACGGTCTCGCCGGCGCCTTGCAGCACGATGTCGAGCACCCACACGCCCGCGCCGTCCGGCTTGGCGATGAGGGTCGCCCGACGGGCGGGGTCCTCGACCAGCGTCAGCATGGGGTCCGTCGCGTTCAGGGCCTCGCCTGCGAAATAGGCGCGGGTGACGACCTGCTTCATCAGGCCGCGCGCGAAGAGGGCGATCGTGATGTGCGGCGCCTGGGTAGCATTGCCACGGCCGGGCACGGGGCCGGGCCTGATCGTGCGGAAGCGGTAGCGGCCCTGCTCATCCGTCGCGCAGCGGCCGAAGCCGTGGAAGCCGGCCTCGTAGCGCCCATCCGGGCCGGCCTGCCAGATTTCGACCAGCCCGTCGACGACGGGCGCGCCGTCGCCATCGGTGATGCGGCCGGTGAGGGTGACAACCTCCCCCTCGACCCCCGCATTCGGCCCACCCGCGCGGAGCAGGTCCGCCCATTCGGGAAAGTCGATCATGTGCCAGTAGGGGCCGGCGGTCTGGTGGGCGGTGGCGGCGGTCATGGCGCGGTTCCCTCAGACAGTCTCGAAGGGCGTGGCATCGCGGCCGCGCAGCACGATGTCGAAGCGGTAGCCCAGCGCCCATTCCGGCTGCGTGATCTCGAGGTCGAAGGCGGAGACCAGCCGGTTGCGCGCCGCCACATCGGCCGTCGTGTTGAAGATCGGGTCCAGCGCCAGCAGCGGGTCCCCGGGGAAATACATCTGGGTGATCATGCGCTGTGCGAAGCCCGCGCCATGCAGCCCGAAATGGATGTGGATCGGCCGCCACGCATTGTGGTGGTTCCGCCAGGGATAGGCGCCGGGCTTGATGCTGGTGAAGGAATAGCGGCCTTCGTCATCGGTGAAGATGCGGGCACGGCCTTCGAAATTCGGGTCGAGCGGCGCGTCATGCTGGTCCCGCGGGTGGTGGTAGCGGCCGGAGGCATTGGCCTGCCACACCTCCACCATGGCCCCACGCAGGGGGCGGCCTTCCTCATCCACCACGCGGCCGGCCACGATAATGCGTTCGCCGAGCGCCCCCTTGCCATTGACCTGGGACATGTCGGCCTGCGGCGCATACCAGCGCGGGGAAAAGACCGGCGCGCTGGTTTCCGTCAGCGTATGCGGCACCACGAGCAGCGCCTGCTTCGGATGGCGCTTATGCGTGCTGCCGTAGGTGGGCTCGTCATAGGCGGGCTGGGTCGCCGGGTCTGGCCGGCGATAGGGGACAGGGTCGGACATCGGGGACTCAGTCCTCCTTCAGGGCCTTCTTGGCGATCTTGAAGGCGGAATTGGCGGCGGGTACGCCGGCATAGGCGCCGACCTGAAGCAGCACCTCGCCGATCTCCTCCTCCGTCACGCCGGTGCGCTTCGTCGCCTTCACATGCAACTCGAATTCCTCATGCCGGCCGAGGGCCGCCATCATGCCGAGGCAGAGCAGGCTGCGGGTGTGGCGGGACAGCCCCGGCCGGGTCCAGACGCCACCCCAGACATTGGAGGCGATCCATTCCTGGAAAGCGGCATCGAGCGGCGTGATGCCGGCCTGGGCGCGGGCGACATGCGCTTCCCCAAGCACGGATTTGCGGATCGCCATGCCGGCGTCATAGCCATGCCGGGGTGCCATCGAAGCGAAATGGCCGAGGATGGCGGCGGTGCTTTCGGCCGCGCATTCCAGGGTCGGCAGATGGCCGCCTTCGGCGATCTCAACCAGGCGGCTGCCCGGGATCGCATCCCGCACGGCCTCGGCCATGTCGCGCGGCGTGGCGATATCCCGCGTGCCGATGCAGACCGTGGTGGGGCAGGTGATGCGCCCGGTGACCGGCGCCGCCCGCGCATCGCGCAGCGCCGCGGCGGAACCCGCATAGCCGCGGCGATCCGTCCGCAGCAGCATCTGCCGCAGCCCCTGGGATGACGCGAGCGAGGGATCGACCACCCAGCGCGGCATGACGACATCGACCAGGGCTTCCGTGCCCCTCGCCATCACGGCGTCGATGCGTTCCTGCCAGGCCGAAGGCGGCGGGAATTCGAGTGCCGTGTCCATCAGGACCAGCGACGTCACGCGTGCCGGGGCCAGCACCGCCATCTCGATGGCGATCCGCCCACCGATCGACACGCCCAGCACATGCGCCTGCTGGATGCCCAGCGCATCCAGCAGGGCCAGCGCGTCCCGGGCATGCAGGGCCATGGTGTAGTCGCCATCCGTGACCCCGGAGAGGCCATGGCCCCGCAGATCCATCCGGATGACGCGATAGGCGCGGGAAAGTGCTTCCGCCTGTGGGTCGAAGATACGCAGTGAAGTACCGATGGAATGCAGCATCAGCAGGGGCGGCGCTGTCTCCGGCCCCTCAACAACAGCGTGAGCGACAATCTCGCCTAGATGAATAAACATCCCCCGCCCCTCACATTCTCAAAAATGTGGATAGCACGTCGAGTAACGGGACGGGAGAGTTGCCGCGTCCAAATTTCACACGCGTTCCAGCACCATGGCGATCCCCTGGCCGACGCCGATGCACATCGTCACCAGGGCATAACGGGCCTTGCGATGATGCAGTTCCGCGACCGCGGTCTGCACCAGCCGCGCGCCGGACATGCCAAGCGGATGGCCGAGCGCGATGGCGCCGCCATTCGGGTTCACGAATTCCGCATCGTCCGGCAGGCCGAGATCCCGCGTCACGGCCAGGCCCTGGGCGGCGAAGGCCTCGTTCAGCTCGAACACCGCGATGTCGCCGATGGTGAGGCCAGCCTTGGCCAGCACCTTCTTGGTCGCCGGGGCCGGGCCGAAGCCCATGATGCGCGGCGCGACACCGGCCGTCGCGGTGGCGACGACACGGGCGCGTGGCGTGAGCCCGCCCTTCCGTGCCGCGGCTTCGCTGGCGACGATGATGGCGCAGGCCCCATCATTGACGCCGGAAGCATTGCCCGCGGTGACCGTGCCGCCTTCCTTGCGGAACGGGGTGGCGAGCTTCGCCAAGGCTTCCAGCGTGGTGTCGGGGCGGGGGTGTTCGTCGGTATCGACGACGATCGGGTCGCCTTTCCGGCGGGAGATCATCACCGGGACGATCTCCTCCTTGAAGCGGCCGCTGGCGATGGCGGCGCCGGCGCGCTGCTGGCTGCGAAAGGCAAAGGCGTCCTGGTCGGCGCGGGCGATGCCGAACTGCGCGGCGACGTTCTCCGCCGTCTCCGGCATCGAGTCGACGCCGTAGGCCGCCTTCATCTTCGCGTTGATGAAGCGCCAGCCGATCGTCGTGTCGAAGATTTCGGGGCTGCGGCCGAAGGCTTCCGACTGCTTGCCGGTGACGAAGGGCGCGCGGGTCATGCTCTCGACGCCGCCGGCCAGCATCAGCTCGGCCTCGCCGGCCTTGATCGCGCGGGCGGCGATGCCCACCGCATCCATGCCGGACCCGCAGAGGCGGTTGATGGTGGCACCCGGCACGCTGTCCGGCAGCCCTGCGAGGAGGGAGGACATGCGGGCGACGTTGCGGTTGTCCTCACCCGCCTGGTTGGCGCAGCCGAAGATGACGTCGTCGAGCGCGGCCCAGTCGAGCCCGGCATTGCGGGCCATCAGCGCCCTGATCGGGACGGCGCCGAGATCGTCGGGGCGAACATCCTTCAGCGCGCCGGCATAGCGGCCGATGGGCGTGCGGGCGGCATCGCAGATGAAGGCGTCAGCCATGGGGGTCATTCCTCCGGAATCCGGGCTTTCGTGCCGCCATGGCGCGCTGGCGTCAACGGGGCGGCGCCGGTTGCAGTGTTTCTGCGCCTGTCATCAGCTACTGCTCAAGACCTGGACCAGCCAAAGGCTCAGGGCCGGGAAGGCGACGCAGAGCACGAGGCGGATCAGGTCCATCGCCAGGAAGGGCATGACACCGCGATAGATGTCGGCGATCGGCACATCCTTCGCCAGCCCCGAGACGACGAAGACATTGAGCCCGATGGGCGGTGCCGTCAGCCCGATGCCGACGACGACGAGGACGAGGATGCCGAACCAGATCGCTGTCTCCTCCGTCGTCAGGCCGAAATCCAGCGCGGTGACGACGGGGAAGAAGACCGGCAGCGTCAGCAGGATCATCGCCAGTTCATCCATCACGGCGCCGAGGATGATGTAGGCGAAAAGCAGGATGCACAGCACGCCATAGGGCGGGAAATCCTGTTGCGTGATCCATTGCGCCAGCAGGTCCGGCGCCTGGGACAGGGCGAGGAAGGTGTTGAAGACCTCCGCGCCCAGCAGGATGGCGAAGATCATCGCCGTGGTTTCTGCCGTGGCGAACAGGCTTTCCTTCACCTCCCGCGGGCGCAGCGTGCCGCGCAGCACCCCCACGCCAAGCGTCGCGATGCAGCCGATAGCGGCACTTTCGGTGGGCGTGAAGACGCCGCCATAGATGCCGCCGACGACAACGACGGCGATCAACAGCACGGGGATCACGTTGAGGAAGGCCGTCCGGCGTTCCGCCGGGCTGGGTGCTTCCCCTGGCGGGCCGAGTTCCGGCTTCAGCTTCACCACGATGGCAATGGCGATGATGTAGAAGGCTGTCGCGATGAGCCCCGGGATCAGCGCCGCCATGAACAGCTTGGCGATGTTCTGTTCGGTGCTGATGGCATAGACCACGAGGATGACACTGGGCGGGATCAGGATACCGAGCGTGCCGCCCACGGCGACGGTGCCGGCGGAGAAGCCCGCGGGGTAGCCGAAGCGTCGCAGTTCCGGCAGCGCCGCGGGGCCGAAGGTGGCGGTCGTGGCGACGGAACTGCCGCAGACCGCGCCGAAGCAGGCGCAGGCGCCGATCACGGCCATCGCCATGCCGCCGGGCTTGCGCCCGATCAGCGCATTCGCCGCCGCGAACAGGTCCCGCGCCAGCCCGCCGCGTTCGGCCAGCGCCCCCATCAGGATGAACAGCGGGATGACGGACAGCGTGTAGTTCGCGAACAGATGATACGGCGTGGACTTCAGGTAGTTGCCGAGCGTCGTCCAGTCGAGGATGTGGACATAGCCGCCCATGCCCACGAGCAGCATCGAAAGCCCGACCGGCGCGCGCATGGCGATCAGCAGCAGCAGTACGCCGAAGCCGGAAGCGGCGAGCAGGAACTCCGGCGCCATCAATGCGTCCCCCGCAGCATCCGCGGCACCCACCACAACGCGGACAGCCCGGTTACCGCGAAGCACAGCGCGCCAATGCCGATGGCCCACCAATAGGGCAGGGCCAGCAGCCCGATGGTCCGGGTGCCGGAAGAAAAGCTGTCCCAGGTGCCGAGCACCATCCGCTCTGCCAGCCACAGCGCGAGCGCGGCCCAGACCAAAGTCCAGAAGGCATCGATCACGCCATTGACGCGCGCCGGCAGCCAGGTGGTGAAGGTATCGACAAGGATGTTGGCCCGCATCAGGGCGCCATAGGCGAGGAAGCCGAAGACACCGACGCCGGAGGCGATGGACACCATCTCGAAATCGCCACGGATCGGCTGATCCGTGAACCAGCGCAGCGCGACGCTGATGGTGGTGATGCTGGCCGCCACCAGCAGCGAGACGCCGCCCAGGAAGGCGAGGCCGCGCGCGATGGCGGGGACCATGCCCGAGGGAGGCCCTGCTTTTTCGCTATCGCCCTCGGCCATCGCCGGCGCTCCTGCTCTGTCTGGTGCGCCGGCCAGCCGGGTTTGGTCAGGCGCCGTGCTTGGCGATCAGGCCGCGCGCATCCGCCAACAGCCCGGCGCCATCGAAGCCCCGCTCACGCGATGCCGCGAGCCAGGCATCGACCACGGGGCGGCAGGCGATCATCCAGCGTTCCTTCTCGGCCGTGGAAAGCTGCACGATGCGATTCTCCCGGCGGCGAGAGACCTGTTCGCGCACGATCGGGCCCTGCTCGTCCCACACCTTGGCGGCCATGATGGCAGCGGCCATGCCCGAATTCGCATCCAGCACGGTGCGCAGTTCCGCGGGCAGGCCCTCATACTTCGCCTTGTTCATGGCGATGATGAAAGACGCCGCGTAAAGTGTTGGCGTACCAACGATTTCCGTATGGTAGCGCACGAGTTCCGCGAGGCGGATGGAGGGCACGACCTCCCACGGCACCACGGCACCGTCGATGACGCGCTGGGACAAGGCTTCCGGCACTTGCGGCACCGGCATGCCGATCGGCGCGGCGCCGAGCGCGCGCAGCGCCTCTCCGGCCTGGCGCGTCGGGAAACGCAGCTTCAGGCCGCGCATATCCTCCAGCCGGTTGACCGCCTTGTTGGCGTGGATGGTACCGCCATCATGGGTCCAGATGGTGATGGGATGCACTTCGCGGAATTCGTCGCGCAGATGGGTTTCGTAGAATTCCCAGGTCGCCTTGGCGTTCGGCGCGGCCCTCTGGTCGACGACGAAGGGAAGCTCGAACACCTCGATCCTCGGGAAGCGGCCGGGCGTGTTGCCGGGCAGCGTCCACACCATGTCCACCACGCCGTCACGGGCCTGGTCGAACAACTGCGGCGGGGCGCCGCCAAGCTGCATGGAGGGGAAGATCTGGATGCGCAGGCGCCCCTGGCTTTCGGCCTGGATCTTCTGCGCCCAGGGCATCAGGAAGTGGCGATGCACATTGGACACCGCCGGCAGGAAGTGGTGCAGGCGCAGCGTGATTTCCTGCGCGGAGGCCGGACGCACCAAGGCCGGCGCGGCAAGCGCCCCGGCACCGAGGGCCACCAGATGGCGACGACGGATCAGCATGGGATGAGACCCCCCTGTTTGATTTTTTCAGCGCCTGGACCGCGCTGCTGCGGCCATTGATGCCCGTCAGCGTGGCCGAGGGCAAGCGGAGGGTCTCAGGCGCCGCGCAGCAACGCCGCCTTGGCCGCGACTTCGGGCGCCGTGTCGCCAGGTTTGTAAAGGGCGCTGCCGAGTCCGAAGCCCGCCGCGCCGGCCTTGCGCCAGGCCGGGATGTTCGTGGCGTCGATGCCGCCGACGGGCAGCACCGGCGTGCCCTTCGGCAGCACCGCGAGCATCGCCTTCAGCATGGCCGGAGAGGAACCCTCCGCCGGGAACAGCTTGAGGCCATCGGCACCGGCGGCGAGCAGGGCGAAGGCCTCGCCGGGGGTGAAGAAGCCGGGCACGCAGAGCATCCCCGCCGCCTTCGCCGCGCGCACCACGGCCGGGTCCGCATGCGGCGTGACGATGAGCCTGCCGCCCACCGCCGCGATCCGCGCGCAATCCGCGGGGTCCGTCACCGTGCCGGCACCGACCAGGGCGCGATCCCCGAAGCGATGCGCGAGGCGGCGGATGCTGTCCAGCGGGTCGGGCGAGTTCAGCGGCACTTCCATCACGGGAATATCCGCCGCCATCAGCGCATCGCCGATGGCCTCCACCTCCCCAGGCTTCACGCCGCGCAGGATGGCGACGAGGGGGCTCCGCGCGAGCCAGGCTTTCAGATCCATCCGAGGCTCCCGCCGATATGGTGCAGCCCGGCCGCCACCAGGTCCGGGTCATGGTCCAGCGGCGCGATTCCGGCCGCGCGCAGCGCGGTGGCGTAAAGCGCCGTGAGGCCGGCGGCGCCGATCAGATGCACCTCGGCGGCCCCTATTGTGCTGGCGGCCACCTCATGGCCGATCAGCAGGCCGGAGAGGTAGCTGCGGGTCTCCGCGACTTCGAGCTGGCCCAGCAGATGCAAGGCCCGGGTGCCGAACAGGTGGTGCAGCAGCCCGCCATGTTGGCGCGCGCGCGCCAGGCCACGGGCGAACGCCGCGGGCTGGTCGGGCCCGGCTTCCGCGGTGCGGGCGAGGATGGTGTGCTGGGACAGGGCTGCGAAGGCCTCGCCTGTCATGTGCGTCGTGAAGCCCGTGATGCGCCCGGCTTCGAGCCGCGCCCATTTGCTGTGCGTGCCGGGCATGCAGACCAGCGCCGGCGCCGTGCCGATGCGCCCGGCGAGTGCCACCAGCTTCGTCTCCTCGCCCCGCATCACATCGGGCACGCCGGATTCGTCAACGCTGGTCAGCCCCGGCACCAGCCGCACCGTCGCGCCGGCGAAGGGCGCGGCGATGGTCGCGGCGGCGATTTCGGCGGGGCCGGCGGGGCAGGGAAGGTAGGGGGCTTCCACCCAGCCCTGGCGGCTGCCGACCATGCCGCAGAGCAGCACATGCGTCTCGCCGCCAGCGATCCAGGGGCCGATGGCGTCTTCCAGCGCGGCGGGAAAGCCGCCTGCCTCCACCGTCAGGATGCCGCCGGGCCGGTCAAGCCGCCCTGTCACCGTGCCATCGCTGGCGATGCGATAGGCCCGCAGGCTGCTGGTGCCCCAATCGACGCCGATCATGCCGTCCCCGGATTCCGTCCCGCCCCCGGATTGCGCCGGCGGCGCCCTGCTTGCAAGGCCAACGGCTTGCAAGACCAAGACCTCTTGCACGCGAGGCCTTCGCCGCGTGAGGATCGGCCGATCGGCGCCAGGAACGGACGCCGCGGAGGAACGATCCATGAAGCGAACCCTGCTGTCGGGTGCCGCGCTGACGGCGCTGGCGATGGCCGCCCCCGCCTCGGCACAGCTTGTCGCCTCGGCCAATGATGCCAAGGCGGTGCTGGTCAACGGCGTCTCGACCGTGGTGCAGAACCCGCCGCCGGACAGCGTTTCGGTCTTCGACCTTTCCACCAGCCCGCCCCGCGCGGTGGCCCAGGTGGAAGCCCCTGGCTCCGTCGTCGGCCCGCCTTCTTCCATCGCGCTGACGCCGGATGAACGCCTGGTGCTGGTCACCGCCAATATGCGGATCGACCCGGCCAATCCGGCGCGCAGCATCCCGCACAACGTCATGTCCGTCATTGACCTGCGCGCGACACCGCCCGCCGTGGTGCAGACGCTGGAAACCGGGCGCGGCCCGGCCGGCATCGGGATCAACCGCGCCGGCACGCTGGCGCTGGTGGCGAACCGTGAGGCCGGCACGGTCAGCGTCTTCCGCATCCGCGACAACCGCCTCACGCCCATCGGCACGGTGGAGATCGCGGCAGCGAATTCCGGCGTCTCGGCCGTCTCCATCACCCCCGATGGCCGGCACGCGCTGGTGACGCGGGATGGCGATTTCTTCGTCCACGTCCTGGCGATTGACGGAGAGACGGTGACGCGCACGAACCGCACCATCTCCGCCGGTCTCCGCCCCTATGGCCTCGGCATCGCACCCGACGGCACCTGGGCGGCGGTGGCGAATATCGGCCGTGGCGGTGGGGATGAGGACACGATTTCCCTCATCAGCCTGCGCGGTGCGCCGGAGACCTGGCGCGTGGTGCACACCATCACCGTGGGCCAGACGCCGGAGGGGCTGACGGTCAGTCCGGATGGGCGCCTCGTCGCCATCACGGTGGTGAATGGGTCGAACAAGCCCGCCAATTCGCCCTTCTACAATGAGCGCGGCCTCGCCCGGACCTATCGGGTGGAGAACATGCAACTGGTCCCGGCCGGGCAGGCCCCGATCGGCGCCTGGTCCCAGGGCCTCGCCTTCAGCAGCGACAGCCGTACCCTGCTGGCGCAGAACATGGTGCAGCGGAACATCAACGTCTTCCGCGTCGCCGCCGATGGCGCGCTGAGCGCGGGCGGGCCGGATATCCCGCTGCCCGCCGGCGGCGCGGGGATGCGGACGGCGGAGAAGTAGGACCGGACGGCCGTGCCGAGGGGGCTTCCCCCTCGGCGCGGCCGCGGTTTCAGCGGCAGTCGGACAGGGTCCAGAACCCAGGCGGCATGACATCGCGGGACACCCCGCTTGTCGCCTGCTGGGGCAGGCCGCCGTAGTACAGCGCCCGCCCGAGGCCCGGGAAGAACAGGTGGCGCGGCGCGGGCTGGCCACCGCTCGGCGGGTCGGCCGGGATCGACAGGTCCTCCATCACCGCGTGGAAGCCCAGCGCATCGCCCACGGGGGCATCCATGTCGAGCAGCGTCACGCCCTCCGCCGCCAAATCCGGCCCGGGCGGCGCGATAGGCAGGATCGACAGGCCGCCATAGCCCTGGGCGGCGGCGAAGGTGAACCAGTAATCCTGCCCGCTGGCCGCGGAAATCAGCTTCAGCAGCAGGTCGGAGGCGGCGCTGGGTGGGGGGCCTTCGCGCCGCAACTCCGCAGTCCAATCCGCATCGGCCGCCAGGCGATAGGTCGCCCGTTCGGCCGGGCAGGCATCGGGGCGGGGCATCAGGCTGCGCGCCAGGGCATCCAGCGAGACCTCCGTCAGCGCGAGGGAGCGCCCTTCCATCCGGAAGCCAAGCCGCGCGCGTCCACCCGTCGGGCAGCAATTCGCATCCGCTTCGCGCCACAGCGGCGTCGGCGCGGCCATCTGTTCGAAATCATAGGTCACGCCCTGCCAGACATCGAGGCCGGGCGGCAGGCGGCTGGGCAGGATATCCCACCAGCTTTCGGTCTCGATCTCGATCCAGCCCTCCGGCCGCAGCCGGTACAGCAGGTCCGCATTCGCCGAGCCCGAGCCGCCGGACCGGCCCTGCACATGCAGCAGCAGGCCCTCGCCATCTCCTTCCACCAGGCGCGGGGCCTCGAAGGTCACGCCCTCGAAGGACCAGCCGAGCAGCCGCCAGCCGCCGCGCGTCTCGGACATGAGGACGATGCCGGCGCGCAGGCCATCGGTTTCGGTAAAGCCGTACTGGATCTGGAACAGCACGCGGCTGCCGCGTTCCTCGCTGACCACCATCCCGGCGGCGGTGACGCGACAATTCCGCAGGGCATTGCCGATGCAACTGCGTTCCAGCCCCATCGGGCGGGCGAAGACCGGGTTGGAGGGGCAGTTCCGCTGCCCCTCGGCGCAGCGCGGCTGTTCGAGCGCGCGGATCGAGCGGGCCTGGCGTAGCCGGTCCTCCACCGCGGCGACGCGGTCCTTGTATTCGTCGAGCAATTCATCGCGGGTGAAGGGGCGGGCGGCGCCGCCGCGATCCGTGCCATCGCCGGCCTCCAGCCGCCGCTGCCAGGCGGTGGCGCGATGCGCCTGGGTGGCGGGGCGGGTGGTGACGGCGGACAGCGCGCGTTCGGCGGCGCGAAGCTGCGCATCGGCGGAGCGCAACGGACCATCGGCGCAGATCAGGTCCCGCAGCAGGCCCTCCGGCGCGGTGCAGGGGGCTGCCCGCGGCTGCGCGAGGGCGGGCAAGGCGGCGAAGAGGATAAGCCAGGCGGCGAGGAGGCTGCGCATGCGGTGGGGTCCCTGGCGGGCGCGCGACTCCGGCACACCCTTTCCCCAGTGTGCAACGGCTGGGCGGGTCTCGCCCAGCCGTTTGCGGGCTTCCTACACCCCCGCGAGGGAAGTCTGCTGGTCGGTCTGGCCGCGCATCGCCCAGCCGGTGGTGCGGTTCTCGATGGCGACGGCCGCGACATACATCGCAACCCCCATCACCGCCGTCACCATCAGCCCCGCGAAGACGAGCGGCACGTCGAAGCGGGAGGAGGCAAGGATCATCAGGTGGCCGATGCCTTTGTTCGCCGCGACGGTCTCCGCGATGATGGAGCCGACAAAGGCCACCGTGATGGCGATCTTCAGCGAGGCGAAGAAATAGGGCATCGCCCGCGGCAGGCCGACCTTGCGGATGATGTCGGAAGGCTTGGCACCCAGCGCGCGCAGCACATCGCGCAATTCAGGCTCCACCGTCGCGATGCCGGTGGCGACGTTCACGACGATGGGGAAGAAGCTGATCATGAAGGCGGTGATCACCGCCGGCACCGTGCCGATCCCGAACCAGATCACCAGGATCGGCACCACGGCCACCTTCGGCACCGAGTTGAAGCCGATCAGCAGCGGATACAACCCGTGATAGAGCAAGGTCGAGCTGCCGATGGCGATGCCGAGCAGCAGGCCGAAGACCACGGCGAGGCCGAAGCCGATCAGCGTGGTCATCAGCGTCTGCCAGGAATTGTCGAGCAGCGGCAGCCACCACTTCACCATGCTGGCGGCGATGTCCGTCGGCGCCGGCAGTACGAATTGCTGCACGTTGAACGCCTTCACGCCGGCTTCCCAGAAGGCGAACATGCCGATGATGACGAGCCAGGGCAGCCAGGCCTGCAGGCGCCGGCGGCGACGCGCGGCGGCGGTCAGCGCCTGCAGGCGGCGCAGCGCCTCGGGCGACATGGAACCATCGCCGATGGGCTTCTTCTCAGTGGCCACTGACGACCTCCTCGCCCTTGCGGGCGGCGCTGATGTGTTCCCGGAGGTCATGCACGAGGGAGACGAATTCCGGCTTGTAGGTGGTCTCCAGCGTCCGTGGGCGCGGCAGATCCACCACCCGTTCCGCGATGATCCGGCCCGGGCGGGACGACATCACCAGCACGCGGTCCGCCAGGAAGGCAGCTTCGCGCAGGTCATGCGTGACGAGGATGACGGTGGGGCGGCGCTCCATCCAGACATCCTGCATCACGGACCAAAGATCCTCCCGCGTGAAGATGTCGAGCGCGGCGAAGGGCTCATCCAGCATCAGCAGCGCGGGTTCATGGATCAGCGCCCGGCAGAGGCTGGCGCGCTGCTGCATGCCGCCGGAAAGCTGGTGGGGGAATTTCTTGTCGAAGCCGCCGAGCCCGACGAGCTTCAACAGGTCCTGCGCCTTCGCCTCATACATCGCGCGCTGCTTCCGCAGCAGGCGGCGATGGGGCTCCACCACCTCCAGCGGCAGCATCACGTTGTCGATGATGTTGCGCCACGGCAGCAGGGTGGGGTTCTGGAAGGCCATGCCGGCGATCGAGAGTGGGTCGACCACCTCGGTCCCGGCGACGACGACGGTGCCGGCGGTGGCCGGCCACAGCCCCGTGACCAGGCGCATCAGCGTCGACTTGCCGCAGCCGGAGGGGCCGACGACCGCGATGAATTCCCCCTTCGCAACCGAGAGCGTGGCGCCTTGCAGGGCCAAGGTGCCCTCGACGCCGCCGTAGCGCATGGCGACATCACTAATCTCGACGAACGGTCGCTCCATCGATTCCCCCAGCATGGCCCTGAGGCCTGATTCCATCGGCGCCTGCACCACGCTGTGTGCGGCACCCATGCCGCGCCACGCAAGACGCGGGCCATGGCCGATCCCTGTTGCGGCGCAGCGTAGAGGCGGGATTGCGCCCAATCAACGGGCGATATGCCAATAAATGAGGCGAATG
>CANJXD010000047.1 GCA_947478535.1 Acetobacteraceae bacterium | reverse complement strand
GGTCGATCAGCAGGTCCGCGCCGCGGCAGAGCGGGGCGATCTCCCGGGCGCGGCGCAGTTCCGTCGTGCCGGGGCCGGGATCGGCGAGGCGGGCTTCCGACCACAGGCGGTTCATGTCCTCCTCGACGAAGCGTCCCGCCTGCAAGTCCTCCGTCGTGCGTCGCGCGAATCCCTCGACGTTCGCGGCGATCAGCGTGACGCGCCCGGCGATCAGCGACCCCCGCGCGGTGAGGACGGCGCGAAGTGCTGCGAGCCCGCAGGTTTCGTTGCCGTGCAGCAGCGCCACGACCACGGCCTCCGGGCCCGGCCTGCCGCTGTCGAGCCGCACCGCATGCGCAATGCCGTCGACGCCCTCGCGAAGTGCGCGGGGCAGCCCTGCCGCCGCTTGCCTGACCATGTCCATCGCCCTAAAGATTGGTGGCGGCCCTCTTCCCGCCCTCCATCCATCCAGAGACGGGAGTCGAAGCGTGAAAGCCGTTGTCCTGCGCCAGCACGGTAGCATCGATGCGCTGCGCGTCGAGGCCGATTGGAGGCCCCAGCCGCTCGGTCCGGAGGATGTTCTGCTCCGCGTGCGCGCCTGTTCCTTGAACTACCACGACATCTTCACCATCCGCGGCATGCCCGGCATCAAGCTGGAGCTCCCGGTGGTGCCCGGCAACGACGTGGCCGGCGAGATCCTGGAATGCGGCACCGCAGTCCAGGGCTGGCAGCCCGGCGATCGCGTGCTGCTCAATCCCGTCTATCCCGGTCGCGGCCTGATGGGGGAGATGCTCGATGGCGGGCTGGCGGAGGTCTGCCGTGCGCACCAGAGCCAGCTCATCCGTTTGCCGGAGCGCGTGACCTTCGCCCAGGCCGCGGCTCTGCCGGTGGCCTATGGCACGGCGCACCGGATGATGATGACCAAGGGGCGGATCGTATCGGGCGAGCGCGTGCTGATCCTCGGCGCGAGCGGCGGAGTCGGCACCTGCTGTGTCATGCTGGCGAAGCAGCAGGGCTGCGAGGTGATCGCCTGCGCGCGTGGGCCGGAGAAGGCGGCGCAGTTGAAGGCGCTCGGGGCCGACCACGTGATCGACTACGCCGAGCTGGACTTCATGAAGGAGGTCTGGCGCCTGTTCGGCAAGCCTGACCGGCGCGTGGAGAAGGGCGGCGTGGATGTGGTGGTGAACTACACCGGCGGCGACACCTGGATCCCCTCCCTGCGGTCGCTGAAGAAGGGCGGGCGCCTGCTGTGCTGCGGCGCCACCGCCGGGTTCAACCCGCCGGAGGACCTTCGCTTCCTCTGGACCTTTGAGCTGGAGGTGATCGGCTCGAATGGCTGGAAGCCGGCGGACCTGCAGGCGCTGCTGGCGATGGTCGAGAGCGGGCGCATGAACCCGCCGATCGATCGCGAATACACGCTCGATGAAGGCGTCGCCGCGTTGCGGGCGCTGGAGGACCGAGCCTTCTTCGGCAAGATTATCGTGGCGCCGGCCGGCTAGGCGGCCAGCACCAGGTCCATCCCGTGCACGGCGATCCGCACCGCGCCATCGGCATCGACGGCAACGACAAGGCCTTCGGCCGCGGCGGCGCGGGCGACCGCATCGGTGTTCGGCAGGTGCAGCCGCAATTCGGGCGCCGACATCTGACCCGGCGGGCGGCGCGTTCCGCCGTGCCGCGGGGTGATGCGGAGCGCCACGCTGCCGGCGTGCAGCACCACATCCCCATCGGCGGTCATGCGGCCGAGGCCCAGCGCCGCCGCGCGCGATGCGTCGAGCACCAGCGCAGGATCACCGATCACCGTCATCGCGGCGATGCCTGTCGCGCCATTGGCGTGGCGCAGCAGATAGGGCGCATAGACCGTCTCGCGATCCAGATGCTCACAGAAGAATACGCGGCCTGGGAGCACCGGCTGGCCGCTGACGCGGCAGACGCGGAAGCGCACTTCCCGCGTGCCGTCCGGAGTCTGCATCGCGCGGCTGCCGATCACCGGCTGGCCGTTCGCCGCACCCCATTCGCTGAGCAGACCATGCAGGCGGGCGCTGCTGTCCGGTGCGAAGGCGAGGGAGCAAAGCCCCTCTCCCACCGCGAGGAATTCCAGCAGGAAGGTCTCGATGCAGGCCGGTCCGTCGGCTGCCAGCAATTCAAGGTAGCCGTTCGGCAGCATCACGCAGGCATTCACCGTGCCGCGCGAGGGATGCCGCCCCGGCGGCGAGAGCGTGAAGCCGAGGCGCTCCAGCAACGACGAGACGCGCGAAATGTCGTGCACGGCGAGGATGCAGTGATCGAAGGTGCAACCGGGATCGGGCATGCTGTCCGCTCGTGGGGCCATGGCAGGGGAATGCAGCATGTATGATACGGTGGCGCCCAACAAGCTCGACTTCGACACGCTGGCGGCGATGGTGCGCAAGGCGCCCTACCATCGCTGGCTCGGCGTCGAGCTCGAGGCGCTGAACGCGGAGGACATCGTCATCCGCATGCCGTGGCGGGAGGAGATCGTCTCCTCGCCGAGTGGCGGCTTCGCGCATGGCGGCGTGCTCGCCGCGCTGGTGGACCTGACGGCGGATTTCGCGCTGGCAGCGAAGCTGGGCCGCGGCGCGCCGACGGTGGATCTGCGCGTGGACTACCACCGGCCGGCGGTCATGACGGAGATGCGCGCAACCGGGCGCGTGATCCGCCTTGGCCGCACGATCGTCACCGCGGAAGCCATGGTCGTCAACGCCGAAGGGAAGCTCGTTGCCAGCGGTCGCGCCGCCTTCCTGGCCCCACAGCCATGACCGCGGGGCTCGACAATCCCGGCACCATCTTCGCGCGCCACAGCGACAGCGGCCGGACCGCCGTGGTCGACCTTACCGGGGCATTGCCGCGGGCCGTCTCCTACGCCGAGATGGCCGCGGGGTGCGAGGCGGTGGCGCGCGGCCTGCGCCGGGCCGGCTTCGGGCCCGGTGCGCGCGTCGGCATCGCCTCCGGCAACCGCATCGGCTTCTACGAGGTCTTCTTTGGCGCGATGCTTGCCGGTGCGGTGGCGCTGCCCTTCAATATCCGCCTGACGGATGCCGCGCTGGCGGAGCTGATCCTGCGCAACGACGCGGACGTCCTGTTCGCGGACCCGGCGAGTGCGGCGCGGGTTCCCTCCGGGGCGGCGCGGCGCGTCGTCGTGTTCGGCGAGGATTACGACGGCTTCCTGAATCCAGGCCCCTTCGCGCCCGCCGAAGTGCCGGACGAAGCGCCGATGCTGCAGCCCTTCACCTCCGGCACGACCGGCCTTCCGAAGGGCATGCTGCTTAGCGCGCGTGCCGTTCGCTGGTCTATGCGGCAGATGATGCCGGCGACGCGCGCGCCTGATCCGACCACCACGGTGAGTGTCGCGCATCCGCTGTACCACAAGAACGCGATGCTCGGCTCCAAGGGCGCCTTCCTCAACGGTGGGCGCGTGGTGATGATGGAGCGGTTCGACCCTGAACGCTTCGTCGCGGCGATTGGCGACTGGGGCGTCACCAAGGTGCACACCGTGCCCACGATGATGGCGCGCATCATGGCGCGGCCGGACCTGCTCGCCCGTCTGGACCAGCGCAGTATCCGCGAGGTGCATATGGGCTCGGCGCCGGTTTCGCAGCGCCTGTTCGATGAGATCAGGGCGGCCTTCCCCAAGGCCTATGTCCGCATCAGCTATGGCGTGACGGAAGCGGGGCCGATGCAGTTCGGAGAGCATCCCCGCGGCCTGCCGCGACCGCCGCGCTCGATCGGCTACCCGCTCGCGGAATGCGAGCTTCGCCTCGTCGGCGGAGCCTCTGCCGATGAGGGTATGCTGATGATCCGCAACCCCGGGGTGATGACCGGTTACTTCGGCCTGGCGGAGGAAACGGCGAAGCGCCTCGACCCGGAGGGCTGGTACGCCACCGGCGACATCCTGCGGCGCGATGCGGACGGGTTCTTCTTCTTCGTCGGCCGTGACGACGACATGTTCGTGGTCAACGGCAGCAACCTCTATCCAGCGACGGTGGAGGAGACGCTGCTGCGCCACCCCGATGTGACCGCCGCCGCTGTCGTCCCGGTGGAAGACGATCTGCGGGGCGCGCTGCCGGTCGCCTTCGTCGTCGCGCGGCCCGGCGTCGCGCTGGATCCCGCCGCGATCGAGGCGCATTGCCTGGCGACGGCGCCGGCTTGGCAGCACCCGCGTGCGGTGCATGTGCTGGTCGAGCTGCCTCTCGCCGGCACCGGCAAGGTGGATGTCGCGCGGCTGCGGCGCGATGCCGCGGATTCCTGGCGCGCGCGGGCTGGGGCATCGCATTGACCGCCTTCCCGGATAGCTACGCCGCCGCGCGGCGGGATTTCCTGGCCGCGGCCGAGGCGGCCGGCGCGCAGGTGCGCTCCGTCACCTTCGAAGGCCTTGCCGGGCGCGACGGCGAAGCCCTGGCGATGGATGTCGCCAGCCTCGGTCCGCAAAGCGGCGGGCCCGTGCTCCTCGTGCTGTCCGGCGTGCATGGCGTGGAGGGCTTCGCGGGATCCGTCGTGCAGCGGCGCTGGCTGGAGCGGTTGCGCGAGGCGCCGCCGGGCCTTGCCCTCATCTTCGTGCATGCGGTGAATCCCTGGGGCTTCTCCTGGCAGACCCGCTGCGACGCGGAGAACGTCGACCTCAACCGCAACCTGGTGGACGACTTCGCGGCCCTGCCCGCCAACCCGGCCTATGCGACGATCCATCCGATCCTGGCCGCCCCGGCCTGGACCGAGGAGGCGGTCGCGGCGCAGGACGCGGCGCTCGCTGACTTCGCCGAGACGCACGGCGCCCAGGCCCTGACAGATGGGATGATCGGCGGTCAGTACGCGATCCGCGAGGGCCTCAACTATGGCGGCGCGGCGCTGGCCGCGCCGGTGATGGCCCTGTGCCGGCTGGTGGACGATCTTGCCACGCGGCATGACGGGTTTGCGCTGCTGGACCTGCACACAGGCATCGCGGCGTGGGGAGAGGCGGCCGTGCTGCCCTTCTCCGCCGAATGCAATGCACCGCTCGCCCGCGCGCTGCTGGGCGCGAAGGACAGCCGGTTCAACGTCGGCGCCGCGGGGCTCGCGCGCATGACGGGCATTCTCGTGGCCGGGCTGGCCCGGCGGGTCGCGCCGAAGCCCGCCATCGCCGCCGTGGTGGAGTTCGGCACGGTGGACCGGTCGGAGATCAGGCGCGCGCTCAGAGCCGACTTGGCGCTCCGCTTCGCACCACCGGACGATACCGCGCGCGCGTCGATGGTGCGACAGCGGGTCATGGAGGCGTTCTGGCCGTCGGATGCCGCGTGGCGGGCCGGCCTCCTGCGCCTCGGCGATGCGCTCGCCGATGCTTGGCTGGACACGGACGCAGTCACGACGGCACTGGGCTCGGACACAGAGTGACCGAGCATCCAGGTCACGGAGAACGTCAGGCTCCCCTGCAGCCGTTCGGCGATCCGGAAGGCCCGGTTCAGCAGCGGGAAGCTGCCGCGAGCGGACTCCGACGCAGGCCGTCACCGCGGCCCATGCGTCGTAGCGCGCGAGCCTGTGTCCTGTTCGCCATTTCCACGGCGAACCGCGGACGCTTCGTCTGAAACGGCCCTAATCCGGCCTGATCGACGCCTCCCGCACCAAGCGCGTCCAGCGGCTGCGGTCGCGTTCGACGAAGGCGGCGAACTCGGCAGGCGTGCTCGGCGAGGGATCGACGCCGATCGATTCCAGCCGGCTGCGGAAGGCCGGCCGCGCCAGCGCCGCCGCGACCTCCCGGTTGTAGCGCGCAACCGCGCCGTCTGGCGTGTTGAGTGGCAGCAGCAGCCCGTACCAGCCGACCGCCTCGTAGCCGGCCACGCCGGCCTCCGCGACGGTCGGCACATCCGGCAGCGTCGGATGACGCGTCGCGGTGGTGACGGCGAGCACACGGACCCGGCCATCGCGCACATGCGGCATCGCGGTCGGGATGGTGTCGAACATCATCGCTACGCGGCCGCCGATCACGTCGATCATCGCCGGCCCGCCGCCGCGATAGGGAACATGCGCGATGTCGAGCCCGGCCAGGCGCTTCATCTGTTCCATGAAGAGATGGATGGAGGAGCCGTTGCCGGCCGATGCGTAGGAGTATTCGCCCGGTTTCGCCCGCACCAGCGCCAGCAGTTGCGGCAGGGTGCGCGCCGGCACGTCGGGGTGCACGACCAGGATGGAGGCCACGGTCGCCACCATCGTCACCGGTGCCAGATCCCGGCCGGGATCGAAGGACAGGTTGAACAGCGCGGGGTTCATCGCATTCGGCCCGGTGCTGCCCATGATCAGCGTATGCCCATCGGGCACCGCACGAATCGCGGCTTCCGTGCCGATGCTGCCGCCGGCGCCGACCCGGTTCTCCACCACCACGGCCTGGCCGAGCGCGCCGGCCATCTCGTCCGCCAGCGCGCGGGAGAGCAGGTCTGCCGCGCCGCCCGGCGGGAAGGGGCAGATGATCCGGACCTGGCGCGTCGGCGTCCAGGCCGCGCCCTGTGCCGCGGCGCCACGCGTCGCCGCCGCGCCCGCCAGCGCCGCCAGCGCGGCCCGCCGCCCGATCCTGAACCGGTCCATCGCCTGCATCTCCTGCTCCATCACGCCAGTACCGCCCCGCCCATGCTCTGCCCGCCACACACGAAGAGCGTTTGCCCGGTGACGTATCCCGAGCGCGCATCGAGGAAAAACGCTACGGCCTGCGCCACATCCTCCGGCGCGGCGAGCCTGCGCATCGGCACGTTCGCCAGGATCTTGTCCCGCCGCGGGCTGCCCGGCGGGTTCAGCCGCTGCCAGAGCGGCGTATCGACCGAGGCCGGTGCGACGACATTCGCGGTGATGCCGTCGGGCGCGAGTTCCGTCGCCCAGCTCCGCGTCGCGCCGACCAGGGCGGCCTTGGCGGCGGCATAGGCCGTGCGGGCGTGCAGGCCGAGCATGGCGCGGCTGGCGATGCTCACGATGCGACCCATCCCCGCAGCGCGCATCGCCGGCAGCAACGTCTGCGCGCATTGCAGGGCGCAGCGGAGGTTCAGCCCGATGACCGCATCGAGATCGGCGAGCGACGCCTCCTCCAGCGTACCGGGGCGAACGGTGCCGACATTGTTGACCAGCCGCGTGATGGCATGCGTGGCCGCGATGCCAGCCAGCGCGGCAGCGGTGGCCGCGGGATCGGCGAGGTCGACGGCGCGATGTTCCTCACCGGGCAACGGCTCCGCCGGCGCCTCGCGGTCAAGCGTCAGGACGCGCCAGCCCTCCGCCGCGCAACGCATCGCGACCGCACGGCCGATGCCCTGGCTGCCACCGGTGACGAGGACCCATTCGGCCATGCCACTTCCGCATTCGCTGGTTACAGGCAATCATGGCCACGCCGCGGCGCCACTGTCCACCGCCGCGCGAAGAAATGGGAACTGGCCGGCATGGAGGATTACCGAGCGCTGCGGCTGGATCGCCAAGGCGCGGTCGCCACAGTGACGATGCTGCGGCGCCATTCGCATGAGGAGATCGCCCATGTCTTCACGCGGCTTCGTGAGGATGACAGCGTGCGCGTCGTCGTGCTCACAGGCTCGGACGGAGAGTTCCACGTGCCGGGGCCGGCCTCGGAATACGTGCTGCCGGGCGGTGGGCACCGGCTGACCGATCCGCACCATGCCTGGCGCACCTTCTCCGCCATCATCCGCGGCCATCAGGCGATGGCGGAGATGGAGAAGCCGGTGATCGCGAAGGTCAACGGTCCGGCCTATGGCTTCGGCCAGAGCCTCGCCTTCGCCTGCGACCTGATCGTGGCGCAGGAGGACGCTGTGTTCATGGACCACCACATGGGCGGCGCCATTCCAGGCCGGACAAAGTTCTTCTCCAACATCCCCGGCGATGGCGGTTGCGCGCTGATCCCGCTTTTCCTCTCGCCCGCCAAGGCGAAGGAGTACCTGATGTTGGCCAAGCCCTACACGGCGGTGGAACTGGCGCAGATGAACATCATCAACTACGCGGTGCCGGCCGCCGCGCTGGATGCAAAGGTGGAGGAACTGGTGCAGGGCCTGCTGGCACGCGGCGCCTTCGCGCTGGCCTGGACCAAGCGGCTCGCCAACCGTCATGTCGTCGAGCAGCTCAACCGCGTCCTCGATGCCGGTGTTGGCTACGAGATGGTGGCCTTCCTCCAACGTGAGAAGCTCGGCGGCAACGACCCCGACAGCCTGGTTTGACCGCATTGATCGAAGGAGCAGCCGTCATGGAAATCGTGGACCTCAGCCGCGAGATCTTCCACCGCACCCAGACCCATCCCTCTCACCCGCCGGTGGTCATGACCGTCTGGAACGACCATGGGGAGAAGAAGCGCGCCGGAGCGACGGTGTTCAGCAGCAAGGCGATGTCCATCGCCTTCAGCGACCATGCCGGCACCCATGTGGACGCGCCCGTGCATTTCGACCCGCGCCCCGGCGCGGCCTCGATCGACGAAGTGCCGCTGAAGAAATTCTACACCTCCGGCATCTGCCTCGACCTTTCCCACGTGCCGCTGAAGCACGCGATCACCGTGCCGGAGATGGAGGCCGCGCTCGCCGCCTCGGGGCAGGAGATCCGGCCCGGCGACACGGTGCTGCTGCACATGGCGGTGAACGAACGGCTGCTCGGCACGCCGGGCTACCTGCACGATTTCCCCGGCCTCGCGCTGGAGTCCGTGCACTGGCTCGCGGATCGCGGCATCGGCATGTTCGGGGTGGAAGCGATCAGCCCGGCGCCGGAAGGTGAGCCCAACTTCCTCGCCCACATGGCCTGCGCGGAGCGCGGCATCACGCACATGGAATGCCTGACGAATCTGGAGAAGCTGCTGGGCCGCGGGCGCTTCCGCTTCATCGGCTTCCCACTGAAGATCCGCGGCGGCACCGCGAGCCCGATTCGCGCGGTGGCCATCTTCGAGTGACCGACGACCTCGTCGCCGCTGCCGACGCGCTGCACTCACGGGCCGTCACGGCACGGGAGCTGCTGGCGCAGGCGGTGGCGCGGATGGCGGCGGCCAATCCTGGGCTGAACGCTGTCGTCACCACCGATCTGGCGGCGGCGGAGGCTGCGGCCAGTGCCTCCGACAGACGTCGCGATGCAGGCGCCGCGCTCGGCCCGCTGGATGGCGTGCCCTTCACGGTGAAGGACAACCTGTTCGCGGGCGGGATGCGGGCGACCTGGGGTTCGCGGCTATTCGCCGACCACGTCGCGCCGGAGGATGATCTCTGCGTCGCCAGATTGCGTGCGGCGGGCGCGGTGCTGCTGGGCAAGACGAACACGCCGGAGCTCGCTCTGGCCTCGCACACCACCAACCCGCTCTTCGGCGCGACGCGAAACCCCTGGGATACGGCACGTGTCCCCGGCGGATCGAGCGGCGGCGCGGCGGTGTCGGTGGCCACGGGCATGGCGCCGCTGGCCATTGGCACGGATGCCGGCGGCTCCATCAGGCTGCCGGCGGCGCTCTGCGGCGTGACCGGCTTCAAGCCGAGCGTCGGGCTGATCCCGCGCCTGCACGGCTTCCCTCCGCTGGCGCTGGATTTCCAGGCCATCGGCGTGATGGCGCGCAGCGCGCGCGGCGTGCGCTTGGCGCTCGATGTGCTGGCCGGGCCGGATGTGCGCGACCGCGCTTCCCTCGGCTTCGCGACGCGGGACGCGCCGGCCGGGCGGCTGCGCATCCGCCTCGCGGTCGCCGCGCCCGGGGATGGCACGGACCCCGCCGTGGCCGGGCTTGTGCGCAAGGCGAGCGCCGTGCTCGCCAGCCTCGGCCATGACGTCTCGGAAGGGCCGATGCCGCATGACATGGCGGCGCTGCGCGGGTTCTGGTGCGTGCTGAGCGCAGCCGGCGTGGCACGCGCTGTCACGCGCTGTCCCGGCTGGGAGGATGCCGTAACGCCGCAGATCCGCTTGGTGGCCAGGCAGGGGGTGGCGATTACCGCGGCCGAATAGGTCACGGCGCTCGACGCGCTGGCCGCCTTCCGCGCGGAGACCGCCGCGGCGATGGAGGGTGTCGATATCCTGGCGACGCCGACCTGCCCCGTCACCGCTTGGCCGATCGAGGATGGGCCGCCGACCAGCGTGGATGGCATCCCCGCCAGTCCGCGCATGGCTGTCCTTTACACCGGCTTCGCCAATGCCATGGGCTGGCCCGGCATCAGCCTGCCCTGCGGGCTTGCGCCGGATGGCTTGCCGGTGGGCTTGCAGCTTGTCGCACCCTACGGCGAGGATCGCCGCGTGCTGGCGCTCGCCGAAGCCTTCCAGGACGCTACCGCCTGGCATACGGAGCGCCCGGGGCGGGAGTGAATTGCCGATGACGATGCGCTGCCGCGCCCTGCTGGCCGCGCCGCTCCCGGGCGGACACTGAGAGCCCGTTTGAGACCACTGGGCGGATCGACGCCATCCGCCTGGAACAATCCGACGAGTGGGCCATCCAGCGCGCCCGCCACATGGCCCAGGCAACCATCGGCTCCGTGAGCGACAATCCCGCCGTTAGCCTGCCCAGGTGGGGTGCGGCGTTTCGCCCTACGGGGGGGTGCAAGGCTGGGCTGGCGGGTGGCGTCAGCGCGGGTAGGTCAGATGCCTGATGTCATCCAGCACCAGCACTTCCATCTCGGCGGGGGAAAGCAGGGTCGTCTCCACGCCATCGTCGTCCAGGCGGTGCAGCAGGGCGCCGCAGGTGCGCTCGCCCGGCAGCCCGCTTTGCTCGTTGGGATTGACGATGAAGGACAGCGGTGGCGCCCAGGCGAAGGTGACGCCGGCCTCCCTGACTACGCGATGCAGATGCAGGTGGCCGGAGGCCACCAGCCGCAGCGCGGGGTGGTCCAGCAGCGGCGCGAGGGCGGGGCGTGCCTGCGGCGGCACCGACCAGTAGTCGAAGGTCGGGTCGTCCCGCGTGGTGACGAAGACCGGCTTGTGGAGGAACAGCGCGATGCGGCGCTCGCCCACCGAGTCCAGCGCCCGGTCGAGAAAGCGAAGCTGCGCGGCTTCCTCCTCCAGCCCGGTGCCCATCACCTCCGAGTTCAGGCCGATGATCCGCCAGCCCTCGAAGTCAACGAGACCGCGCCCCATGCCGAGATGGTCGCGAAACCGGTCCAGCCGTGCGGGATCGACGGGCTGGTGCGGCATGGTGTGTGGGTGGCTGCCGATATCGTGGTTCCCCGGCAGGGCGAGGAACCGGCCGGGGAAGCCGCCATGCAGCGCCGCGGCGAACGCCAGGTCCTCCGCCCGGTCGGCGCCATCGAGGGAGAGATCCCCGGTGGCGACGACCAGATCGGGCTTGATCCTATCCGCGAGGCCGCGGATGCGATCGACATTCTGCCGGAACAGCGCGTTGCGCGGCGAGAGATGCGCGTCGGAGAGCTGCAGGATCAGGGGCACGGCGCGTTCAGCTCCGCCGCGGCATCAGGCGGCGGACCTCGGCGGCCATCTCCGGAAGCACCTGTTCCGGCGTGGCCTGGCCTTCGACCACACGGGCCATGTTGTCCACCATTACCTGCGTGACGCGCACACTGTTGGTGCCGGGGAAGGCGTACCAGGGGATCATGCGGCCGGCCTGCATGGTCGCGGTGCGGAACAGCGGGTTGTCGCGGTAAAAGTCCCCGAGGTAGCGGTCATCATCGATCGCGAGCTGGTTCACCGGGACGTAGCCGGTGTTCTTCACCATCAGCGCGGTGCCCTCGGCGCTGGTGGAGAAGCGCAGGAACTTCCACGCGGCCTCCCGCTTCACCGCATCGCGCGCCGTCAGCATGCCGGCGGCACCGCCGGTCGGCAGCCGGCCGTTCACCGCATCGACGACGGGCAGCAGCGCGGTCTGCATCTCGAAGTTGCGGCCGACGCTGCTGATCATGTTGCGCAGGAAGGCGGTGGAGCCGAAGCGCATGCCGAGCTTGCCGGCGGCGAAGGCCTGCAGTGCCGTGGTGCCGTTGAGGTTGGGCATGCCGCCTTCGCTGACCATGCGCCGCAGCAGGCGCAGGCTGCCCAGCCCCTCCGCCCCCGCGAAGCCGACATCGCGTTCATCGGCGGTCAGCATCCGACCGCCATGGCTGAACAGCAGGGCGGAGAACATCCAGTCATCGCCCGGCCACTGGAACCACATCCCCTCGGTCCCGTCGCCCAGCGCGCGGATGCGTGCGGACAGCGCGATCACCTCGTCCCAGGTCTTGGGGAAGGCAGCCGGATCGGTCGGCGCGCCCACACGGCGCAGCAGATCGACATTGTAGTAGGAGATCGGGTTCGATGCCGCATAGGCGAGGCCGGACTGAAAGCCGCCGAAATGCGCCAGCGCCAGCAGGCTCGGCGAATAGCCCTGCGCCGCCGGATTGCCATCCCGCGCCAGTAAGGGCGCCAGGTCCTGCGCGATGCCGCGCTCGGCGAAGACGCGCAGGCGGTTGAAGCCCTGGTAGGACAGGTCCGGCAGCTGGTTAGTCGCCGCCTGGCGCAGGACGAGCTGCGTGCCTTCCTCATAGTTCGGCGTGGTGATGAAGTTCACGCGGATGCCGGGCTCGCGCTGCGCGAAGGCAGCGGCGATCGCGTCGTAGCTGTCCTTGAAGATCTGCGGCTGCGCGTAATGCACCGTGATCTCGGCGGCCGTCTGCGCGCGCAGCGCGGGCGCTGCGATGGTCGCAGCGCCGAGGGCAAGGGTGGTGCGGCGGGTCAGGGCGATCATGGGGATTCTCCGTCCATGGGTAAAAATCGGGCAGCAGATTCGGGCAGCAACGGAAATTCAGGAGGCGCGCGGCAGCCGCCGCATCCCCTTGCGCTGGGTGGTCATCCCTTCAGGCCAGTGGTGGCGATGCCCTCGACGAAGCGCCGCTGGGCGAAGAGGAAGGCGAGGATGAGCGGCAGCGTCATGATCACCGCCGCGGCCATCAGCACGGCGAAGTCGTCGCCTGCCTCGTCCGAGCGGAAATAGAGGACACCGAGTGCGGGCGTGGCGCGGGCGGGCCCCTCCACGACGATCAGCGGCCAGAACAGGTCGTTCCAGTGCGCGACGACCGAGAAGATCGCGAAGGCGGTGGCCGCCGGCCAGGCATTGGGCAGGATGACGCGCCAGACGATGCCGATCTCCGACATCCCGTCGAGCCGCGCCGCGTGCACCAGCTCATCCGGCAGGGCGCGGAAGAACTGGCGGAACAGGAACACCGCGAAGACCGAGCTGGTGAAGGGCAGGATCAGCGCCGCATAGGTGTTGAGCAGCCCCACCTGGCTGAACGCGATGTACAGCGGCAGCGCCGGGACATGCGGCGGCACCAGCAGGCCGAGCATCACGGCGCCGAAGACCCACTCGCGGCCCGGGAAGCGCAGCTTCGCCAGCGCATAGCCGGCCGGCACCGCGAACATCAGCTGGAAGAACAGGATGCCGCCGCAGACCACCAAGCCGTTCCAGAGATAGTGGAAGACCGGCACCTCCGCGAAGACGCGGGCATAGTTCTCGATGCCATGGAAGCGTTCGGGCCACAGCGAGAGGCTGGCGCGGAACAACTCGTCCAGCGGCTTCACGCTCGCCGCCAGCATCCAGATATAGGGTGCCAGGACCAGCAGCCCGACGAAGCCGAGCACGCCGAGACGCAGAGCCTCCGTGGCGATGCGCTGCCCGGCCGCCCTCGCGGTGCGATGCTCAACCATAGTGGATCTTCCGATCCATCGCCTTGGTCTGCAGCCAGACGAGGCCGAGCACGATCACGAGGAAGACCAGCGTGATCGCGGCCGAATAGCCGAGCCGCATATAGGTGAAGCCTTCCCGATACATGGTGTAGAGCAGCACCTCGGAGGCCTTGTTCGGCCCGCCCTGCGTCAGCACCGCGACGGTGTCGAAGACGCGCACATTGCGGATCAGCGTGATGGTAACGACGAACAGCGTGGTCGGGCCGAGCAGCGGCCAGGTGACAAGCCGGAAGCGATCAAGGGCGCCGCGGGCGCCGTCCACTTCCGCCGCCGCGTGTAGCTCCCGCGGGATGGCGCTGAGCCCGGCAAGGAAAAGCACCATGTTGTAGCCCATGCTTTCCCACACGCCGATCGCGGCGAGGGAGAACAGCACCGTGTCGGAGGATGAAAGCCAGAAGGGCGGCGCCGCCATGCCGAGGTGGCGGAGCAGCGCGTTGAGCGGGCCGATGGTCGGGTGCAACAGATATTGCCAGGCCGCGGCCATGGCGACCGTCAGCGACACGACTGGCAGGAAGAAAACCGCGCGGAACAGCGCCCTTCCGCGGATGCCGGCTTCGATCAGCATCGCAGCACCCAGGCCAAGCGCGATGGAGATCGGCGTGACCGTGCCGACATAGATCACGGTGTTGCGCAGCGATACCGCGAAGCCGCGGTCGCCGAGCATCTCGGTGAAATTGTCGAGCCCGATCCAGGCGAGGTCGGGCATGCCGAGTTCATAGTCGGTGAAGGCGAGCGCGATCGTCGCCACGGTCGGCAGCAGCAGCATGATAAGGTAGGCGATGCCGGCCGGAAGCGTCAGCATCAGCCCGGCAAGTGCTTCGCCGACCGGCACGCGCGCGCGCGTGGCGCGGGCCCGCGTGGCGCTGAAGAGGACTGCGTCAGACAAGGGCCGGCACACCCACCACCGTCACGGCGACGCGCCGGCCATCGGCGCCGAACAGCAGGACATGGGCAGGGTCGAAGGCAAGGGAGATCAACTCCCCCGGCCGCGGTCGCGGCTCCTCGGGCGTGAGGCGCAGGACGATCGCCTCGCCGCTCGTCGCGTGGCGCGCATGCAGCAGCATGCTGTCACCGAGGAATTCGAGCGCCTCGGCGGTAGCGGGCATGCCTTCGCCGGAGAGCCGCAATCCCTCCGGCCGCAGGGCGAGAGTCAGCGGGCCGGGGCGGCTGCGCAGCGGCAGCGGCTGGCCGGCGAGCCGGACGTTGCCCTGCGCGTCGGCCTCCGCCACCAGGGTGTTGATCCGCGGGCTGCCGATGAAGGTGGCGACGCGCAGGTCCTGCGGATCGGCGTAGATCTCCTCGGGTGAGGCGACCTGCAGGATCTCCCCTGCCTGCATCACGGCCACGCGGTCCGCCATGGTCAGCGCTTCCGCCTGGTCGTGCGTCACGTAAAGCGTCGCGGCGCCTGTGCGGCGGTGGATATCGACGATCTCCCGCCGGGTCTGCACGCGCAGCGCCGCATCGAGGTTGGACAGCGGTTCATCCATCAGAAAGGCGGAAGGCTGGCGGACGATGGCGCGCGCCAGGGCAACCCGCTGCCGCTGTCCGCCGGAAAGCTGGCCTGGCCGCCGGTCCAGCAGCGCGGCCAGTCCGAGCGCCTGCGCGGCGCGCTCCACATCCTGACCGATCGTGCGGGTCCGCGCGCGGGCGCCGGGCATGAAGGGGCCGAGCAACGGCATGCGCTGCCAGGTGGAAAGCCGCCGCATGGCGAGCGGCACCGCGATGTTCTGCCCGGCCGTGAGGTGGGGATAGAGTGCGTAGGATTGGAAGACCATCGCCACATTCCGGTCCGCCGCGCGCAGGCGCGTCACGTCTCGGCCGGCGATGCGGATGCTGCCGGCATCAGACGTCTCGATCCCCGCGACGATGCGCATGAGCGTCGTCTTGCCGCATCCGGAAGGGCCGACCAGCGCCACGAATTCGCCAGCCGGCACGTCGAGCGATACGCCCTTCAGGGCCGCCACTTGCCCGAAATGCCGCGCCACCCCGTCAATCGATATCCCGGTCACGCCATTCCCAGTTCCAGTCGCGGCCCGGGTTATTGCGGAGCTTCGTGACATTGCGATGCTGGCTGGATGAAGGATTTCTGTCCGTGCGTCGCGTGGTGCGCGTGTTGCGGCACCGGCGTGGGCGACCATCACCCGCATCCCGGCGCGGCTGCGCCACGAATTCGGGCGGCACGCCGGGCCGGGCGCCTTGCGTCTCCCATGCGGCGCCCAGCCACCATGGCGTGGATATTAACAAGTCCTCAAAGCAACTGACACGGCTCTGTCACGCACGGGCCTTACCCACGCGCCGACGTGCTCTCGACCGGCGCGTGTCCATGAAGTGGTTCGGGCTCTTGCCGCGCCGCGCGATTCCAGGCCCGTCATGGGGCGCGGTGTCGTTCGAGAGTGCTGCGCTTCCGAATCTCCTCGGTCACGTCGCTGGGCGCTGCGCCCTAGCATCGACACCGCCAGGAGAACCGATCCAATGTCATCCAATCTCGCCACGACGCCCAGCAACGCGCTCAGCTTCAATACGATCGCGAACCTCTCTCTCGCTGGTGCGGAGATCTCCGCCTTCGACCCGGGCAGCGACCGGCTCTATGTGACATCGAATGTCGGCCTGCAGGTGGTGGACCTCTCGAACCCCGCGGCGCCGTCGCTCGTCGCTACCATCAATTTCACGACCCTCGGCTTCGCCACCACAGATGTGACGAGCGTCGCGGTCAAGGGTGGCATCGTCGCCGTCGCACTGCCGAATGCCGACAAGGCGCTGGCCGGCAAGGTCGTGTTCCTGAACGCCGCGGATGGCGCGCTGCTCGGCTCGGTCAATGTCGGTGCCCTTCCGGATATGCTGACCTTCACCCCGGATGGCACCAAGGTGCTGGTCGCGAATGAGGGTGAGGTCGTCAGCGACGCCAATTTCGGGGGAGCCGGTTCGGTCTCCATCATCGACCTCTCCGCTGGCGTCGAGGGCGCTACCGTCACCACCGCCGGCTTCACCGCCTTCAACGGGCAGGAAGCGGCTCTGCGCGCCGCTGGAGTTCGGATCTGGGCCGGCAAGTCCGTCTCCGAGGACGTCGAGCCCGAGTACATCGCCATCTCCGCCGACGGTACCAAGGCGATGGTGACGCTGCAGGAAGCGAACGCGGTCGGCATCCTCGATATCGCGACGGCGACCTTCACCAGCATCGTCCCGCTCGGGACGAAGAATTTCTCCACCCTGCTCGCCGATTTCAGCGACCGGGATGGCGCCGGCAACACCGCGTTGATGAACCTGACGACGGGCAATCAGGTATCTGGCCTCTACATGCCGGATGCGATCGACAGCTACCAGGCGGGTGGCAGCACCTTCTATGTGATCGCCAATGAAGGCGACGATCGCGACGACTTCCTCACGCCCGATGAGACGATCCGCCTCGGGAACGCGGCCTACGACCTCGACAACGCCCTCTTTCCGAACGAGGCGGCGCTGAAGGCGAATGGCGTTCTCGGGCGCCTCACCGTCTCCAACGCTCCCGGCCTGCGCGGCGATACCGACAACGATGGGGACATCGACCAGATCCTCGCCTATGGCGGGCGATCCTTCTCGATCCTCGACGCCAATGGCGCCATGGTGTTCGACAGCGCCGACCTCGTCGAGCGCATCGTTGCGCAGCAGTTCCCGGCAAACTTCGACGACACCCGCAGCGACAACAAGGGGCCCGAGCCGGAGGGCATCGAGATCGCCACGATCGGCGGCAGGACATACGCCCTCGTCGGTCTCGAGCGTTCGCACATGACGCTCTCCTTCGACATCACCGACCCCGCGAACGTCACCTACGCCGGCGCCGCGCAGCGGACGGGCGACCTGAACCCCGAAGGCGGGCTGTTCATCGCCGCCGAGGATTCGCCGACGGGGCAGGCGCTGCTCGTCACCAGCAACGAGGTCAGCAACAACATCACCGTCTTCGGCATCACGACCCAGCCGGCCTATAGCCTCCAGATCCTGCACTACTACGGTGAAAGCGGCCTTCTGGGGACCAGCACGGCGGCGCGGATGGGTGCGCTGATCGACAAGTTCGACGATGAATACGCCAACACGCTGGTCCTCGGCGAGGGTGACAGCTTCATCCCCGGCCCCTGGCTGGTCGGCGGCGCGGATCCCTCGCTCAGCGCGATTCCCGGCATCGGCAGCACGGCGCTGGCGCGGCCGGACATCGCCATCATGAACGCCTTCGGCACGGATGCCTCGGCGCTTGGCAACCATGAATTCGACCTCGGCTCGCCGGTTCTCCAGGGGGCGATCACGGCTTCAGGCAGTTGGGTTGGCGCGCAGTTCCCGCTGCTGACGACGAACCTCAGCTTCTCCGGCGATTCCTCGCTGCGTGGTCTCGCGGATGCGACACTCGGCGGCACCGGCACCAATGCCTTCGCGGGTCAGGAAGTCAGTGCCATCAAGGGCAAGATCGCGCCCTATGCCATCTCCACCCAGGGTGGGGAAAAGATTGGCCTGATCGGCGTCACCACGTTCGATCTGCTGGTGAAGACATCGCCGAACGGCACCGTGCCGATGGATGACGCCAATCCCGCGACGACGGATCTGCAGGAAGTCGCGGTCTATGTGCAGAATGCCGTCGATGCGCTGCGCGCCATGGGCGTCAACAAGATCGTCATGCTCGACCAGCTCGACACCATCGAGCGCAACAAGGCGCTGGCGCCGCTCGTCTCCGGCATCGACATCATGGTCGCCGGCGGCGGCCATGAGCGGATGGGCGATGCCACGGATACCGCCGTCGGCTTCAACGGCCACACCGCCGACTTCATCGCGGACGCCTATCCGTTGGTGGCAGCCGGCAAGGACGGGAAGGCGACGCTGATCGTCACCACCGATACCGAATACACCTATCTCGGTCGCCTAGTCGTGGACTTCAACGCGGCGGGCGAGATCATCCTGCCGAACCTCGACCCGACGATCAACGGTGCCTACGCCGCCACCGAGGCGAGCCTCCAGGCGGCCTACGACACCACCCAGACGGCGGCCCAGATCGTC
>CANJXD010000046.1 GCA_947478535.1 Acetobacteraceae bacterium | reverse complement strand
TCACACCAAGACCGCGATCATCGCCGCACTGGTCAACCTCGAAGCAGGGTTCCTGCCCTGCTGACCGAGGCCCTGCTGACCGAGGGCGCCGGCCACGGCCAGCACGGCCGCACCAAAATCACGCAACTTTCGCAACAAGTCTATTAATAGACTGGGCCTCGATCAGGCAGGCCATCGCCATAAGCTGAGGATTCTCGCCTCGAGCGCATCGCTACCGATGCAGGGCGAAGGGACGGCCGCCTCGCTAAAGTACCTTTGGGACTTCTTCGGTGAAAACGGCACCTTCGATCAATGTGGGCGGGGCGCACCCGATCCCGATTTCTGGCGCGAATGCGTGGTTCCGGGGGATCCGGAGGAGGGGGAGGAGAGGGGGGGAAGGCTGGACGCGGCGCCATTTGCCGCACTATTGAGAGACGCTGCGGCTGGTGAAGGCCCTGTTCTTCGTCCTCCGAACCCAACTAATATCGCTGACTCGGTGAGGATTGCGCTGGAGGCGCTTGGGGGGGTATCGACTAACCCAGAGGCCGACGTGAAGGCGCTCGCCGAGGCCGCCGCCGCTGTGCTGCTCTCGGCCTGCCGAGAGGCGGACGGGTTGCGGGCCAGGCCGTCGTCAGGCCTGGCCATGAAAATTTTTGGAGACAGCAATCTTTATCCTCTACGAGGCCTTTTGCTGGCTCGCGCGCTCGGCGACGTACTGACCTCTCAGCCCAGAGAGATCCCCCGCGTCGTTGCGACGACGCCGTCATTCCGGGCGCATTTTTTCTTCCGTGCCCTGGAAGGGCTTTTCTCGACCGTTAGCAATGGCGAGCAGGGGCAACCGGTTTACACCTCGCTTTCGATAGAGCGCGGTGCGGGCCTTGCGCGCGGGAGCAACGGCGAGGCGGCGAAGCGGCTTGTTGAGATGCTCTATTGTGAGGCCTGTGGTGAGCTGTTCATCGGAGGCTCGAGATCCTGCGTCAACTCAAGTTCACCTATCGATCTTCTTCCCTCCGCCGCCAATCTGGAAGCTTTGCCATTCGGTGCAAGCGGAACAGAGTTTGAAGATCTGACCTACGACGAGTACGCCGTATTCTGGCCAAGCTCGCGGCCGGGGCCAGAGAAGTCAGAAGCACCGAGCAGTCGCGATGGTAGCCAGCCCGAATGGAGCAAGGCGTACTTCGATCCCTATGTAGCGCGCGTTTGGCGCACGAGGCCAAATGACGCCGCTGTCGCTGGTTTTGTATTCCGCAGATCCGTTAATCACGCCCATACGGACGGTCGCGGTCGGGCCTCATGTGATCGAGGCTCCGCTTCTCCAGCTGCGTGTCCAGCGTGCGGGACATCATACGTCCTTCGGCCGCAAGGCCGATCATCGCCCCTCCGAAATTTCAGGACGGGCTTCGCCAAAACATCGCAGTTGCTCGCGACCGAGCTCTTCGAACTATTGCACGCGCCAGGCCATACGATCCTGCCGAAGGCGATTGTCTTCTCGGACAGCCGCCAAGACGCCGCGCGGGCGGCGGTTGAGCTAGAAGCTGATCATTTCAGAGCGCTGATCCGAGATGTAATCGTTAGATTGATGCGCGCTCGCATTGATGTTGAGTTCCGCGCGGAGGAGCGGGAAAAGGTGAAAGCTGCGATGGAGGCGGCTGCGGAAGCTATGGACTATGATGAGGCTAAGCGACTGAAAGCCATCTTTCTCGGCATACAGAATCTCGGGGTCGAAACCGAACTGCTGACCTCCATTGCGCAAGATCCGGATGACACCGCTTACCTTGCCACCACGCCGAACGCAGAACCTTCAGTGGCGCCTCTGATCGCGGAGCTTGTGCGGCTCGGAATTCACCCCAGCGACTCCAGTGTCGATTCCAGCAATGAATGGTGGATCCTATTCAAACTGAATGCAAACAAGGTCGCTTGGTCTCGCCCGTCGGCGGCCCTAAGCGCCGACGCTATGCAGGCGCGCCGACGCGAGATCGCCGAGGAACAGCGAGAAGTCCTTCACGATACGCTCTTCAACAAAACCTACTTCTCATTCGAGGAAGCCGGCCTCGGCTACCCTACTTTTTTCGTCAAGGGCAACTACGACTCCGAGAGGGATTCCCTGGACGCGCTGCTTCGCGTTCTCGCGGATGCTTACCGGGTGGATGGGTCTCGCCATGTCGATGCCTCTCTCATCAAGCGCTGGATGTCGGCGGCGGACGTACCACGCGATAATCGGGTTCGCCGTTACTGCGAGGCCGTGGCGCCAGGACGAGGAGACGATTACCTCAACGCCGCGCTCGAGCGACTGCGGTCGGCCGACTTGGATCATGACGGCGGCGTGGTGCGGCTTTTCTCCCTCGGTGTTAGGCTGGCGAAGGGTGACAGCCCGTTCTGGCGGTGTGGTCAGTGTGATCGTACGCACCTACACAGAGGAGCGGGCATTTGCACGCGCTGCGGCTTATCCCTGCCGGCCGCAGCCAACGGCGTAGCAAAAGACCTTTGGCGTCGTAATTTTCTCGCTCATCGAGTGGCTCGTGCCGAGACCGGGGCCCAGGAGCCCTTCAGGCTTCGTAGTGAGGAACTGACTGGGCAGACCAAAAACGGCGCGGAGCGCCTTCGGCGGTTCCGTGGCATCCTGGTGGAGGATGGCGCTGGCGAAGAGGCTACCCTGCCGCGATTAGGCAAGGAAATCGATCTCTTGAGCGTTACCACCACCATGGAAGTGGGGATCGATATCGGACCTCTTCAGGCCGTCTATCAGGCCAACATGCCACCACAACGCTTCAATTATCAGCAGCGTGTCGGTCGAGCTGGACGACGTGGTCAGGCCTTCTCTGTAGCAGTGACGGTTTGCCGTAGCAGAAGCCATGACCTTCACTACTTCCGCCATCCAGAGCGGATCACCGGCGATCAGCCGCCGCCGCCATTCTTGGCGGCAGGGTACGAGGACATCCCTCTTCGAATTATCCGGAAAGCATGGCTGCAAGCGGCATTCAAGTATCTCCGGCTGAAGCATAAGGACGCCTATCCTGGATATGACCTCCAGCCACCGGACATCCACGGCGAGTTCGTATCGGTAGCCGATTACAAGGACGAAAACTCCCTCTGGCGATCGGAGCTCCGGGAGGCCCTTAAGCGCACAACTTCTGAGCGGGAGGCAGCGATCCGCAATCTGACGGCGGACCTTAATCAGACGTTGGTGGCGAGGGTCGTCGCAGCGCTCCAGGTCGATGTGGTCATATCGGACATCAACGGTGTAATCGAACGCGAGGGGCGCTGGGATATCGGCGTAGCGAACGCTCTTGCCGAAGGTGGTCTGCTGCCAATGTACGGCATGCCCACCCGTGTGCGGCCGCTCTACCTTGGCCTTCGCTCGAATGGTGGCGACGACTACGAGTGGGACGCCACAGACCGCGACTCGGATTTGGCGATTTACGAGTTCGCCCCCGGCGCAGAACTGGTTAGAGACAAGCGCGTCCACACTGCAGTAGGCCTCTCATCGTCTCTTCCCAAACCTCGTAAGTGGGGCGCGTGGACTTTGCCGGGGCAGGACCAGCGCAGCGCATTCGACGACTCGTGGTGGATGGCGCGTTGCGATGGCTGCGGCGGATGGACTCGCGCCGATAACCCAGCGGCATCCGAGTGCCTCGCCTGTGATGGCCCCATCATGGAGGAGGCGTTCAAGCAGTGTGTGTCACCCGCCGCCTATCGCACGGATTTCGCTCCACGCCGAACGGACGAGCGCGGAGGCGAACTTCGTGTTGTGAGATCGAGGCTTGTTTGCGCGGAGGCGACCGACGTTCGGCCTTCCGTGACGGGCAGTACCAACATGGCGATGAGTCTGGAGCGATCAGCCCGAATCGTTCGACTTAACCCCGGCTATGATTCGGAACCCCTGAAATCGGCGGGTTTCGCGTTTGCGAGGGGCCATCAGCGCGCCCAACCAGCTCGAGGGGTGTGGCTATCTCTGGGGCATCAAGTGTTAGACGACAAATTCGCTAGCGAGCTTTCATCGGCGACTTGGACAGCAAATGATGCTCCTTTCAACGCTTGGTTGGCATCTCAGAAGACGACGGATAGTCTGTTCCTGACGCCGAAAGCAATGAATCCGCTACTTGATATCTCCCGGGTCGCAGGGCAATTCGAGCGGGTTTCCGTTAGAGCAGCAGCGCTAAGCGCCTTGTTCTTACTTGTTGATCGCGCTGCCTTCGAGTTGGACGTCGATCCGGGTGAGTTTGATATTATACCGCCAAGACTCTATCAGCCGGATGGTATCAGGCGACCGATGCTGCAGATCGCGGACACCCTCGTGAATGGGTCGGGATTGTCCCGTCGCCTCGCGCAACCCTCGGAACGACCGTGGGCGGCGGACCTGCTGTCCAGTATCGTGAACGACGACGGCGCTTGGCCGCTCAACGAGTTCATCACGCCGTCGCACAAGGCGTCGTGCGACCAAGCTTGTTACGAGTGTCTCCAGCGTTATGGCAATCGCAGCTACCATGGCCTTCTAGACTGGCGCTTGGGTCTAGGTTTCGCGCGCGCTCTAATCGATCCTGGTTACACCGCTGGTGCCGATGGGAACTTTAGCGCACCGGAACTCGCAGACTGGCGCTTGATGGCGGAAGACGCTCTTGTGCGGGTGGCGAGAGGCAGCAGCGATCTTGAGGTGATCAAAGGAAGCGCTCTGCCGGCCGTGCGTCTGACACGGCCAGGTGGAAACGCCGTTATCGCCATCCATCACCCATTTTGGCGGATCGAAGGCACGATTTCGCCACTAATCGAGCAAATGTTTGCGCTTCATCCTGGCCCGGTGCGCTTGATCGACAGCTTTGAACTGGCGCGGCGGCCCTTCCATGCGATCTCGCGACTATCGTTCTAGTTGTTCGCTCGCGGATCTCTTGATGCGGTGTGGACCAGCACGCAAGGGGGGCCCCTTTCGGCATCGGAGTCTCCACGGTGAAGCGTTGTCCGCCTCGGTGTTTTAATGGATCCCCATGCCGATCCGAGGTCCCGCAGTACGCCGATTCACGGTTGTGTTTTATTAGCGGATCGCGATCGCGCGGGAGGCTTTGCGTAACTACACAAAGGCACTACAAGCAAGTGTAGTAGCTCCCGCAAGTTCTTGATTCTGCTCGTTGTAGTGGAGAGGCTGGAGTGTCCCACCCTCTCCGCCAGTTCCCATGCGAGCCGTGCTCTCCGCCAGATGGACCGCCGCGCTGAGTGGCAGGTTTCCTGGGGTTTTCGGGGCAGACCTGTGGACTGTCTGGACGCGGAGACGCCCGAAAATCGCTCTCCGGAGGCCCTTTCTCTCCGGACCTCCTGACTTGGCCGTTATAGTACGGAACTCAAAAACCTAGGTAAAAGGCCAGTTTCAGCGTCGTTGGCACTTGCCCTGGTTCGAACCCCACTTGCCCGAAGTTTGTACTTCGAGAGCGAACATTTTGGTACGGCCAGAAGGGCAGATCACTCCTCCTCCGAGAAAAAGTCCTCGTCGAGGCGTTTGAACTCAACGGTTCGGCTGATTCGCACCCCGACGCCGTGCTTGACCATCAGTTCGGTCAGCACCAAGCGGCACGGCCGGCGAGCGACCTGAACGTCAGCCGCGCATCCGAGCCGCGACCGACTGCGGACCATACTCCTTGGAGTATCTGGCCAACCTCACAGCCAGCCGCGCTGCCGGAATTCGGCGAGGTCGATGCCAGGCGGCGCATACCAGCCGCCGGCGCGGTATCGTGCGCCGAGCTGGAGCGCCGCACCCTTGTTGCCGAATGGGATGCGCAGCGGCGTCTCCCCCGTCGCGGCCGCCGCCGGCGGTTCGGCCGCCCCGGCCTTGCCGGTGCGTGGCCCAGGCGGCCCGCCGGCCTTCGTCCCGCGCCGCGGCGCAGCATCCCGGTCGCGCGGTCGCGCGCCGCTTGCCTCGGGTTGCGCCAGTCTCTCGCCCCGGTCACGGGCTCCTCGCCCCGAACGCGCCCGAGCCGCAGGTTGCGGGCGCGCCCCCTCGGCCGGCACGGCGGCTTCACCTCCGGAGCGCTGCGGCGCATGCGTGTCAAGGAACGCACGGCAGATCCTGCCAGATGTCGTGTAGCCGTGCGGCGGCTGTAGCCCCTTCTGACGGGCTAGCCTTTCCAAGAACCGCTTCATGGCAGGCGTTGGCGGCTGGTCCTGGCCCCGCCCCGGGGCGCCGCCGCCCAACAGCGCCGGATCGACCGACTTTGCCCCATCCTGCAGACGGCCGATGATGCGGTTCGCTTGGTTGCAGACCGCATCGATGGCCCCCAGCATATCCTGCTGGCCGACCAGCACCTCGTCGAGCAGGCGCTCCATCTGCGCCGTCACACCGGGATCGACCAGTGCGGGATCCGCCTGCTCCAGCACGGCGTAGAGCGACAGGCCACGATCGGTGGGCACGATGTGCTTGCCATCGGCCATGAGGAATTCCTGCGCCTTGAGGCCGCGGATGATCTCCGCCCGGGTCGCCGGCGTGCCGATACCCTTGGCCTCCTTCAGCCGTTCCTGTAGCGCCTCGTCCGCCACGAAGCGCCAGGCGTTCTGCATCGCCTCGATCAGCGTGCCCTCGTTGTAGCGCGGCGGTGGCCGCGTCTCTTTGTCCTCCACCGTCGCGTCGCGCAACCGGGCCGTCTCGCCCTGCCGGAGCGAGGGCAGCAGTTGCGCGTCCTCGCCCTTCTCCTCGGCAGGCCGCCACTCGGGGAAGGCTACCCGCCAGCCGAGTTCGATCGGCTGTCGCCCGCTCGCCCCGAACAGGTGGCCCCGCACATCGAGCGCCACATTGGTCTGACGGTAGCGGTAGTCCGGCATCATCGCTGCGAGGTAGGAGCGCGCGATCACGTCGAACAGGCGCCGCTCATCCGTAGTAAGGCGCGGCCAGATCTCCCGCAGGCCGTGGACCGTGTTGACGTTCGGAATGACGGCGTGGTGGCTCGCCCCGGCCAGCCCCTTGTCGTGGAAGGCGCCGCTGGCGCCGCGACGTATGACCGGCGGATCGGGGACCGGGATCTCGCTGAACGCGCGGCCAACGCGCAGGCCGGCGACGATACGCGGCGCATCGGCGAGCAGGCTCTCCGGCAGATAGCGGGTTTCGGCGCGGGGGTAGGTTATGACCTTCTTGCCCTGGCCGTCGTACAGCTCCTGCGCGACTTCCAGCGTCCGCGCCGCCGACCAACCGAAGCGCGAGCCGCATAGCTTCTGCAGCGACGGCAGATCGTGCAGCCTTGGCGGTCCCTGGCGCTTCTCCTCGACCTGCACCTTGAGCGGCCCGGAGAACCCTTCGGCCGCCGCCGCGATCGCTTCCGCCTCTCCGCGCTTGAGGATGCGCTCCTTCGACGCATGGCGCATCCTGAAGCTGCCGCTGTCGGTCCAGGCCGAGGCGACAACTTCGAAATAGGCCTGGGTGACGAAGGCCCTGATCTCAAGCTCACGCTTGCAGACGATGGCCAGAGTCGGTGTCTTGACCCGTCCCACACCGAGGACCTTCCGCGCGCCGGGGGCCAGCGTAACTGTCGCCGTTCGGGTCAGGGACAGGTTGTAGATCTGATCAGCCTGCCGCCGCGCGACCGCCGCGGCGTAGAGGCGGGCGAACTCGGCATTCGGCTTGGCGTGTGCGAAGGCGTCCCGGATCGTCTGCGGATCCTGCGCGGTGAAGATCACCCGCATGACGGTGCCGCGGTACTTGTAGTGCTCCAGGATTTCCTGCCCGATCAGTTGGCCCTCGCGGTCGCAATCGGTGGCGAGCCAGACACGCTTCGCCGTCCGCAGAGCGTCCCGTATGGCCTTCAGCTTCGTGGGCTTGTTGCCCCCCGTCGCCGGCTTGGTGCCGTAGAGACCGTCCGGCCGGAGGAGGACCGGCGTCCATCGCTTCCACTCGGGCACGACCTCCTCTGGCTCGACTAGGTCGAAGAGATGACCCTCGGCCGGCAGGATCGTCCCGTAGCGGTTGCTGACCGCGGCGCGGACGTCCTTCGCTTGGCTGGTCTTTTCGGTGATGACGATCTGGTCGGTCATGCGCACGCCATAGCGTTCTATAATTGTTCCCAAGCCCTCGCGCTACTCCCGTCGTCGCCCGGCACCAAGCAAGCCAGCGCGGGATCGAACGTCCGTGGCCAATCGTGGGAAGCTCAACTGGGACATAAGCGGTTTCCGATGTCCTTGTCCGGCATCGCAGGGAGCCCCAATCATCGGACGGTTCAACGGTCAGCCAACATATCTTGTGCGCTCCCCTCGTTTATGTTGATCGTCCCGCCATCATGCCCGCTCTCGGCCTGCGCCTGACCCCTCACGGCCATCTGGTTTGCGAACCCGTGGCGGACGCCCCTGTCATAGAAGCAGCGGCCGCCGACCGGCTGCAGCAAGCTTTTGCCCGCAGTAGCGGCGAGGGACTGTTGCGCCTTGGCGCCGGCGAGGTGGGCGCAGCGCTACCGCCGGCATTTGTCTGGTGGCGCGACTTCGCCGCGCGCTACGTATCCTCGCTCTGCGTCCAGGCCGCCGGCGCCGAGGACAGCATGGCACTCCCGGAAGTGCCGTCGCCCGACGAGGCCGAGCTAGCCTTCCTGGTGCTCACCGCGCCGTTGATGCCGGGTGCCGAGTACCTGTCCGCCGAGCTGCTGCGGGGCCTCTGGCAGGCCCTGGCGGCGGCGCTCGCGGCAGATATGGCCGCCTCCGGCGCTGGGTTGCAGGGGGCGCTGAAGCGGCTCAACCCGGCCTGGAACCTGGTCGGGCGCGTCCATTTCAACCTCGCCGAGAACCGCCGCGACACCGACGCTCCCTTCGCCTTCCTGGCGACCTATGCGTCCCAGCTCTCGGCCCAGGCCCGCGTGCAGCACCAGCCGCTCGGCCAAGCTATGCGCGAGTACGGTGGCGCCGCCAACCGAGCCAAGCTGCTCTCCCTGCTGTTGCCGGTGCAGCGCGCGGCCGAGAGCTGCGCATGGCTGCGCGCCATGGTCGACAGCGGCGAGATCTTCCACCCCTTGCGCTGGAGCCCGGGCGAAGCCTGGCGCCTTCTGGCCAGCGCCGGCGAGTTGGAACGCGCCGGCGTGGTACTGCGCATGCCGGCGGGCTGGTCCGCCGGACGTCCGCCGCGCCCGCAAGTCACCGCCACCGTCGGCACGCGCGCGCCGTCGAAGCTTGGCCTCGACAGCCTGCTCGACTTCCGCGTCGCCACGACTCTGGATGGCGAGGAGCTGACCGAGACCGAACTTAGCCTGCTACTCGCCGGCACGGAGAACCTGGTGCTGTTGCGTGGCCGCTGGGTGGAGTTGGACCGGGCGAAGCTGCAGCGCACGCTCGACCAGTTCCGCGCCGCCGAGGCGCTGGCCGAGCAGGATGGGCTGCCCTTCACAGAGGCCATGCGCCTGCTGGCCGGCGCCGGCCTGGGCAGGAGCGCCGCCGATTCCGCCAGCGCCGCAGACTGGTCGCTCGTCACCGCCGGGCCCTGGCTGGCCGAGACGCTGCGCGGGCTGCGCTCGCCCGACGGCGGGACCGTCGATCCCGGCCCGGCCCTGCAGAGCATGCTACGCCCCTACCAGAAGGCCGGGCTGCAATGGCTCCACTTGCTCACCGGGCTTGGCCTCGGCGGCTGTCTGGCCGACGACATGGGCCTCGGCAAAACCATCCAGGTGCTGGCGCTGCTGCTGGCGCGGCGCCGCGAGGCCAAGGGCAAGGCCGGCGCCTCGCTACTGGTCGCGCCCGCCTCGCTGCTGGCCAACTGGGCGGCGGAGATCGCCCGCTTCGCGCCGGAGTTGCAGGCGCGTATCCTCCATCCCTCCGCAATGCCGGCCGCGGAGGTGAAGCGCTTCTCGATGGATGACGCCGCGGGACTTGACCTGGTGATCACCAGCTACGCCTCGCTTCTGCGCCTGCCGATACTCGCCGAGGTCGAGTGGCGGCTCGCCATCTTCGACGAGGCACAGGCGTTGAAAAACTCAGGCGCCAAGCAGACCCGAGCCGCCCGTACCCTTAAAGCGCATAGCCGCATCGCGCTGACCGGCACGCCGGTGGAGAACGGCCTCGGCGACCTGTGGTCGATATTCGATGTCATCAACCCGGGACTGCTCGGCACCGCGAAGCAGTTCACCGGCTACACCAGGGGCCTCGGCGAGCGCGAGCACAACCCCTATGGCCCGCTGCGCGAATTGGTGCGGCCCTACATCCTGCGCCGCATGAAGACCGACCGCTCGATCATCGCCGACCTGCCGGACAAGACCGAGGTCACCGCGCATTGCCACCTCTCCCGCCGCCAGGCCGCGCTCTATGGGCAAGCCGTGGAGGATCTGTCGGAGCAGTTGGAGCAGGCTGACAACATGAAGCGGCGTGGGCTGGTGCTCGCCTCGCTGATGCGCCTCAAGCAGATCTGCAACCATCCCTCACACTGGCTGAACGACGGCGGCTGGGCCGAGGAGGAGAGCGGGAAGTTCACCCGGCTGCGCGAGATCGCTGAGGTGGTGGCGGCGCGGCAGGAGAAGATGCTGGTCTTCACCCAGTTCAAGGAAGCGACGCAGCCCTTGGCCGGCTTTCTGAGCAGCGTATTCGGCCGCGCCGGCCTGGTGCTGCACGGCGGCACGGCGGTGAAACAACGCCAGGCGCTGGTGCGGGAGTTCCAGGACTCAGAAGCGGCACCGTTCTTCGTGCTGTCGCTGAAGGCGGGCGGCGCCGGGCTGACCCTGACCGCCGCATCTCATGTGGTGCATTTCGACCGCTGGTGGAACCCGGCGGCTGAGAACCAAGCGACCGACCGCGCTTTCCGCATCGGTCAGAAACGCAACGTGCTGGTGCACAAGTTTGTCTGCCGCGGTACTGTGGAGGAACGGATCGGCGAGATGATCGACTCCAAGCGCAGTCTGTCCGAGGCAGTCCTGGCCGACGGTGAGGAGATCAACCTCACTGAGTTGTCGGACGAGGCGCTGCTGCGGCTGGTGGCGCTGGACCTGAACTCGTCCATGCGGGAGTGAGGTGATGTCTCCTGGCTGGATGGGTGGTTGGGCGCCGTATGTTCCAGTCGCCGAGCGGCGTCGCAAAGCGGAAAAGCTGACCGCCCAGCTGCGCAAGCAAGGCCGGCAGCTGGCCCCGGTTAGCGTCGAGGGGCGCCTCATCGCCAGCACCTTCTGGGGCAAGGCGTGGTGCGAGAACCTCGAAGCATACCGAGACTACGAGAACCGCCTGCCGCGCGGGCGCAGCTATGCGCGAAACGGCTCGGTGATCGATCTGCAGATCGCGTCAGGTGAGATCCGCGCGCTGGTCAACGGCTCCGAACTCTACGAGACGAGCGTTACCATACACACCATGGCACCCCCGGCCTGGCGGAAGCTCTGTACCGATTGCGCGGGCCGCGTCGACAGCCTGGTGGAACTGCTGCAGGGACGTTTCTCCAAGGCGGTCATGGAGCGACTTTGCCGGCAGGAGACAGGCCTCTTTCCGCGCCCGGCCGAGATTCGATTTAACTGCAGCTGTCCGGACCACGCCGCGATGTGCAAGCACGTCGCGGCAGTGCTGTATGGCGTCGGTGTGCGGCTGGACGAGCAGCCGGAGCTGCTGTTCCGGCTACGCGGGGTGGAGGGCGCGGAACTGCTCGCCGGCGCCGCGTCCGGAATGCCTTTTGCTGCCGGCACGCCGAGCGCAGGCCGTGTGCTGCAGAATGACGATGTGGCGGCCCTGTTCGGCATCGACATGGCGATGCTGCCCGAGCCTGCCGACGAGAGCGCAGCACCACTGGCCAAACGGGCTGCACGGCAGTCGTGGGTGCGGCCGCAGGTGCGAGGAACTGCGCGCACGGCGCAGTCTGCCGCTGCGACCGGAAAGGGAAAGGTCGCCGCGTCTGAGCATCCGGCTCCGACTGGGGTTATCATGACGAAGAGCTCTGCCTCGCTCAGGCCGCCCCAGAAGGCTGCCACCAAGTCGCGAACTGCGCCGCCCACCAACCCTTCGGTTCCTGCGGGTAAGACCGCTACCATCAAGGCCGTGCCTGCCCCCCGGCCCGCAGTGTTGCCGTCGAAGCTATCGAAGGCCGCGAAGGCGCCGCAGAAGATTTCCCTGGCCATCGCATCCGAGCCTAAGGAGAAGGCCGCGGATGCGACGTCCATGCAGCAGAAGCCGAAGCGTGATAGGGCGAACTGGTCGTGGAAAGCGCTTGCTGCAGCGCATAAGGCCAAGCGGTCGTAGAGGCATGTGGGACGGAGGATCAGCGCCGTTTCGGCCACTTCACCGGGAACGGTTCCATCAGCCTCGGAAGCGTTATCCCCTCCGGATGCCGTCCGTCCAGGAGCGCCTCGACGATGTCTGGCACGAGCAGGGTCAGTCGCGCTCGAGTTGTGCAGCGTAGCGCAATGCTGGTGGAGATGGGCGATGACGTTGCAATCAGGATACGCGTTGCCGTACGAGCCCGGCTGATTCTCCAGGAGGTCCCGGGTTGGAAGCGAATCCCGAGGTCGCCAGCCGCGTCGAAGGTCGCCTGGAACGGCTCGGCCTTTCAGCGGCGGAGGCAGACCGACAGGCTGGGCTGCCTTTGCGCTCAGTCGCAGCCATCATCCGGCAATCCGGCACGCTTCCGCGCGGTAACGCACTGCGACGGTTGGCGGCGGCGCTGGACGTGTCGGAGGAGTTCATCCTCGGACTGGAGCCGGGAGATCTCATCCCCGCGGACATGCTGGAGGATCCTCAAGGCGAGTTGGTGCTGCTCGCGCCCGACGAAGAGGCGCTGCTGCGGCACTACAGGCGCCTGGACGTTCCAACCCGTGCCGCGGTCGTGCATCTGGTCTCTCGCGCAGCGGGTCCTGAGCCAGAACCCGAGGTCAACAAGCATATCGGCCGCAGCCGAGCGCGGGAGTGCAGGTTATCAACGTGGCATCGGCCGCGCGGAAATCCGCCGCGTGCCGGGTCGATGTCTTCGTTGAGCGTCTAGTCTATCTCGTTCGCCTGCAAGAAGAGCGCCTGAGACAGTGCTTCATAGAAACGCTGGAACGGCGCGGGATCGGACAGTTCCGTCTGGTTGAGCTGACCTGATGCCCGCACGATGGTCCGCGTCGGCCCGCCAGTGCGGACCGTAACCGTAAAGCGGACCAGGCCGCCACCGAAGCGCGTCGCGGAGACCGTTCCGAGCACCGGGTCCGCGCGATCAACGACGAAGCCGAGGTCCTGAAGGGCGGATAGCACCCCCTGGAAGACCTTCGCCCTGTCCCCCGTGTCGAAGTAGCGGGTGGAGATGGCGCGCTGTGCCGCCTGGCTGTTAGTCGTGGCGAGCACCTGCTGGCGGCTGTCCATCTGGCAGGCACCGAACAGGGGCAGCGCGGCAATGACGGCCGCTATCCTCGGGAAGGAAGAAGTCGGTCTCGTCACCGGCCTAGATCTCGTGCGCCGTGAGGAAGGCTGACTGCGCGACCTTCTCAAAGAAGCCCTGATAAATCTCCGGGTCTTCCAAGGTATCGCCAAAGGCGATCATGGCGCCCGGCCGCGGGATGATGCGCTGGAAGGTGGCGCGCATCACCGTCGCGTTCTGCCCGGGGAGGGCTCGCACCGTGACCTGCGCCCGAATGCGGGCTCCAGAGAGCTTAGAGCCCACAACGACACCGGTTGCTGCCTGGCTTTCCTCAATGGTGAAGCCAAGATCCTGGAGGGCGCCGAGCGCCGCCTGCAGCATCAGCGCCTGGTCGGCCGTGTCGAAGCGCCGCGATTGGAGGGCGCGTGTAGCGACCGCCGAACTTGTGGGGGTCAGCGCCGCCGCTTGCTGCGCGGGCGTCGTCACGCAGCCAGGAAGACCCGCCAGCGGCAGCAATGCGCCGAGCAGGAGGCGGCGATTCTGCATCAGAAGGAGGATTGCCGGTAGGTGAAGTCGCGGACGCGCGCGCTCTCGTCGAAGCGAATGATCACGGTGAGACTGCGCTGGGACGTTTGCGTGGCACCTGCCCGTTGGCCTCCGCCTGCGAGGAATAAAGCGTTCACCCCCCCAGACGATTCTGAATAGGCGCGCTCGGTCGAGATCCGATCATACACCCAGGTTTCCCGCCGACGCTCGTCGCTTGTGACGACGTTTGGAGAGCCGAGCACCGAGACCACCTCGGAGCCGCTCATTCCCTGTCGGATCTCTCGCTGCACCGTGCCGACTGTCAGGCGATCGCCTTCATTGCGGGCGGCACTCACCTCCCGAGCGTGATAGCTCGCTGGCTGGCAGGCGGCGACAGCAAGGCCGACGGCGATGAGCGGAGCAAACCTGAAAGCCTTCATCGTGATGGAGATCCTGTGGTTGGGCCCGCTTGCGCCCCGGTCGCACGGTTAGCGGCGCTCTCGCGCTCGCGCGCTGTGTTGAGTTCGGCGACAGGTCGGGGAGCCTCCGGTGCCGCGGTTTCAGCAGCCACCTCAACCGGCATACGCCCAAGCGTCGCGCCTAAAGGCTCGAAGAAGTTGCGCTGGTAGAACTCGGGGCTGTCGACCTGTGCTTCGCGAAGCGGGGCGATGATGGTGGCGTTGGCGCGGACGGTGCTCTCGGCAGGTCCGCGTGGCTGGACGACGACGGCAAGCCGTAAGGTCGTCTGGCGGGTGGCGGAAACGGTGCGGGCGTCTGGCTCAACCCTGGTGATCCGATAGCCGAGGTCGTGCAGGGTTGCGATAATGCCACGCATTGTGGCGTCTGCATCGGCTGGCACCGCGCGGACCTGCATGGAACGCAGTTCAACGGCGCTCTTGCGACTCGGGATGAACTCGACCTGTGGCTGATTGGCGGCGCAGCCCACCAGCGTTCCGGCGAGGGCGAAGGCGAGAACGATCTTGCGCATGGAGGTCACGTCTGTCGCGCCATACCCTGTCGGATCTGTTCGAAGAAGCCGGACGAGAACTCTGCCGCAGTCAGTTCCTCAACCCTCGAAACACCCTGATTGTTCGTGACGATTCGCTCGAACGACACACGCAGCATAGCATCGCGAGCACCAGCGGGCCTGGTAGAGAGGGTAGTGCGAATGATCTGATCGGTGTCCCAGACCGGATTGTATTGCACGCCCAGCAAGGCGAGGCCGATCGTCAGGGCGATCTGACCGACGACTTGCGGTGCCTCGACGGCATCTCGGTCCTTCGAGCCCGCGAGCACGCCGAAGCGCGACGCGCTTTCCTCGATGGTGAAGCCGAGATCCTGCAGAACCTGCGTTGCCTCGACGAGCAAGCGCTCTTCTGATGAGCCGTAAAAGATAGCGGTCTGGCGCTCACGGACGGCCGGCGCATCAGTTCTCGGCGCGCCGATCTGGAGTGCGGCCTTGTTGGCCCATTCTGGATCGGTCTGGCAGGCGGGCACGAGACCGATGACGGGCAGCAAAAGGCAGGTCCGAAGTGCGGCTTGTCGCATTGCGCTCTCAATCGTCACCACAATTCATACCGGGAGACTATCAACTCACATCCGTTTGATGTCAATGTTTTTGCTATATCACGAATTCGTGATATCAAATCGGTCTGATCGTCGGTTCTGCCTTGGCGATTGGTACTGGACGCACAGGCACCCAGCAGCCTGGCGAGGCGGGCGGCTTGGCCTGATGGGCGCTCAGCTCGCCCAGGGCTCAATCGGCGATCAGCGCCTTTCACGTGCAGCTGTGCGGTCACTGCTGACTTAGCAATCTGCCAGTACCTCGCGCTGTCCGTTCCACTCCACCGGGAACGGCTCCATCAGCCCCGGCAGCGTCATGCCCTCCGGCTGCCGCCCATCCAGGATCGCCTCGACGATGTCCGGCGCCAGCAGGGTCAGGCGCAGGATCCGGCTGAGATAGGATTCCGCCATCTTCTCCGCGGCAGCCATCTCCTTGATTGTACTGTAGCGCCCGGCCTCCATCATCCGCCGCCAGCGGAACGCCCTGGCCAGCGCCTTCACCAATGTGGTGTCCGCAGCCGAGGCACCGCGGGGCGCCATGCCGCCCGGCATCAGGACCAGCTTCCGCCCGCCCCGCGGCTTCCGGACCGCCAGCGGCACCCGCACGGTCAGCATCTGTGCCGCGCCCGTCACGCCGCTGCCCTCGCCGCTTCGGCCGGGGCTGCCGCCAGGTCACGCGCTAGGCTGGCCAGCCCTTCGAGCTTCAGCCGAACGTCAGCGCCGCCCACCCCGATGTCCACCCGGTCGACCAGCAGGCGGATGATCCGCGCCTGCTCCGCTGGGAACAGCTCCTCCCACAGTGGATCCAACCGCTCCAGCGCCAGGCGCGCCTCGTCCTCCGTCATGTCCGGTGCCGAGGCCCGCGCCGCGCGCCAAGCCCCAAGCACCACCTCCGGCTGGCGCAGCAGCCCCCGAACCTGCCCGATGACCGCCCCCTCGATCTCCGCGGCGGAAATGCGCGCGATGGCCGGCCCATCCGCGGCGCTGCCCTTCAGCACCGACTGGCTGACATAGTAGCGGTACTGCTGCCCGCGGCGCCCCCGCGCGTGGGTGGGCGACATGGCACGCCCGTCGCTGCCGAAGATCAGCCCGCGCAGCAGCGAGGGCGTCTGGCAGCGCGTGCGGTTGGCGCGAGTCCGCGGGCTGACGGTCAGCAGCGCATGCGCCGCGTCCCACATGGCCTGCGGGACGATAGCGGCATGCTCGCCGGGGTGCGACTTCCCCTTGTGCATCGCCTCGCCGAGATAGGTCCGATTGCTCAGCACCCGATACACGTCGCTCTTGGTGAACGCGCGGCCACGCTTCGTGGTGGCGCCCTCGGCGCGCAATGCCAGCACAAGCTTGGTGCCGGATTCCGTCTCGACGAAGCCCTCGAAGATCCGCCGCACCAGCGCCGCCTCGGCGTCGTTCACCAGCAGCTTTCGATCCCGGGCATCGTAGCCGAGCGGCACGAAGCCTCCCATCCAGATCCCGCGCGCGCGCGACGCCGCCACCTTGTCGCGGATGCGCTCGCCGATGACCTCCCGTTCGAACTGCGCGAAGCTGAGGAGGATGTTCAGCGTCAGCCGGCCCATGCTGGTGGTCGTGTTGAAGGACTGTGTGACGGAGACGAAGGTCACGCTGTTCGCGTCGAACACCTCCACCAGCTTGGCGAAATCCATCAGCGCGCGCGACAGCCGGTCGATCTTGTAGACCACCACCACATCAATCAGCCCGCGCTCGATGTCCGCCAGCATGCGGCGCAATGCCGGCCGCTCCAGCGTGCCGCCGGACACGCCGCCATCGTCATACCGGTCCGGAACCAGCACCCAGCCCTCTGACCGCTGGCTGGTGATGTAGGCTTCGCAGGCCTCGCGCTGGGCGTCGAGCGAGTTAAACTCCATGTCGAGCCCTTCCTCGCTCGACTTCCGCGTGTACACGGCGGCACGGATCTTCCTGACGGTGGCCGGCATGGCGGCGTCGGCGGTCGGCTTGCGCTTCATGCTACGGCCCTCCGGTTCTTCAGGCCAAAGAACAGCCAGCCATTCCAGCGGGTGCCGGTGATGGCGCGCGCGATGGAGGACAGCGACTGGTATGGTCGCCCCTGATATTCGTAGCCGTCGTGCAGCACCGTGACACTGTGCTCGACGCCCTGGTATTCCCGAATCAGCCGCGTGCCGGCGATCGGCTTGTCGTCGCCGCGGATGCGCCGCAGAACAGGATTACCGCCGTCGAGCTGTTCACCCAGAGCCTCGAGGCGCTGGATGGTCTCGGGCTTCAAGCCGCCGTACGCGATTTCCTGCACGCGATAAGCCAGCCGGCTCTCCAGGAAGCGCCGGTTGTAGGGCGGCGGCTCGGCGGCGAAGAGCTCCCGCCACTGCTGCTTCAGGTCCGGCGTCGTGGTGGTCTTCAGAGCCGCGAGCCGGCCGAGCACGTCGGCCGGCGGAATGGCGGGGATGGTGGGCGCTGGTGGCGTGGCAGGTTTGCCTTTGCGCGTCATGCGAGTCTCCGTTTGGTGCGGTTCGCATGGACGCGCTGGGGTGCCGGAAAGGGTAGCAACCGCTCTCCACGGTCAGCAGCCTCGCGCGCAGCTTCCTCGGCAGCGCGGCTGCGCAGCCGCAGCAGGCCGGCGGCAAGGATGCTGCATACCTCGCGGAGGTGCGGCGGGAGGTGGGGATTGGCGGAGTTCGGCAGGGGCATCGGGATCCAGCACGCATTGTCCTGCCTATCCTCTACGGTTTGGTGCGCCGCATTCTCTCAGGCGCCTTCTCCCTCAACACGTCATGGACGCTGCGCAGCGCCGACGGCCTGCCGACGTCCGGCTTGATACGCGACCAAAACCGGCTGATCCGGCGCTCGATCGAGCTGTCGCAGGGCACGTTGTCTGGGCCCAGCGTCTTGGCGAACCAGTCGCGCATCTTCCGCATCAGCTCCGCCTGCGTCTCCGGCACGCCCTCGTCATTGACGATCACGATCATCTCGCACAGCCCGCCCTCCCAATCGTACTTGAAGGGTGCACCCCGGCCCCGACCACTACGGTTGGAGGGGCTGCTCACCGGCGCATCCAGGGACGGCAGCGCCGCCTGCGCCGCCTCGAAGCGTTCGATCTCAGCATGCCGCACGACAAGGATCGCCCGGTTGACCAGGATCTGCGCCCGTTCATCGGTGTCGCTGAGCGGCTCCAGCAACTCCCCAGCGGGCGACAGGAACCGCGCGACCGGCATCTCTTTGCCTTCGAGGACGGCGAAGGCATCGATGCGGTGCAGATCGATGGTGCCGACGTGCCAGCGCTTACGATTTCCGCCAGGTCGTCGAGATGATCCGCGAGGCCAATGCCCTGCTCGACGACGCCGGCCTCTCGCTCGACAGCGATCCCCGCCGCGTCGCGAAGTCCGGTGCCGCACAGGATGCCGCGCAACTCGCCGCCATCGAGATCGCCGCCACCGGTGCCGCAGCCCCGCGGGCGGATCCAGCCGCCACCCCCGCCTCCCCTGCCGCAGGAGATACGCCATGATGGCCGGCGCCTATGATCCCGTGGAGGACATGCTCAAGGTCAAGAGCGTGCAAAAGAAGTGGCGCGATGGCTTCACCGGTGGCGCCCTGAACCC
>CANJXD010000045.1 GCA_947478535.1 Acetobacteraceae bacterium | reverse complement strand
TCCCCGGCCATGCCCGCCTCGCCGCCGCCATCGCCCATGCCGGCGCGGTGCCGGCCATCCAGATCGGCCATTCCGGCCGCAAGGGCAGCCGAGCGCCGGCCTGGAACGACGCCCCGGCCGAGCCATCCTGGGAAACCGCCTCCGCCTCCACCCTGCCGATGGGCCATTTCGCCGCGCCGCGCGCGATGACGGCCGAGGACATCGCCGCCATCCCCGCCGCCTTCGCCGCCACCGCGAAGCGCGCCGTCGCCGCCGGCTGGAAACTGATCGAGCTGCACGCCGCCCATGGCTACCTGCTGCACCAGTTCCTCTCCCCCATCAGCAACACGCGCAATGACCGCTGGGGCGGCGATTTCGAGGGCCGCACCCGCCTGCCCCTGGCCGTCGCCAAGGCTGTCCGCGAAGCGGTGGGGGAGGATGTTCCCCTGTTCGTCCGCGTCTCCCACACCGATTGGATCGAGGGTGGCTGGACGACGGCGGAGACCATCGCGTTCTCGCAGCGGCTGAAGGCGCTCGGCATCGACGGCATGGATGTCTCCTCCGGCGGCATCGACCCGAAGCAGAAGATCCTGCTCGGCCCGGGCTACCAGGTGCCGGGGGCGCTGGCGGTGCGGGAAGCCACCGGCATGGCGGTGGCCAGCGTCGGCCTGATCACGGAGCCGGAGCAGGCCCAGGCCATCGTCGCGGAGGGCAAGGCCGATCTCGTCCTGCTCGCCCGCGCCACGCTGCGCGATCCCTATTGGCCGATGCGCGCCGCCGTGGCGCTCGGCCGGGCCGACGCGATGCGCGCGCCGCCGCAATATGATCGCGGCTGGGCGAGCATTGCGAAGATGGGCATGCGCCTCGAAACCGGCGCGCCGATGCTGGCGCTATAGCCCTGGCGGGGAGATCGCCGCCAGCGCCGCGGCGATCTCGGCCGGGCCGAAGGGCTTCTCCAGCATCGGCGGCGGGTGGTCCGGATCCAGCGCCGCGATGGCGGAAGGCCCGGCCACGGTATCCCCGGTGACGAAGCAGAAGCGCCCGCGCAACCGGGGATGCACGGCAACGGCATGGCGATACAGCGCGCCGCCGCCGCCGCCCGGCATTCGCAGGTCACAGAACACGGCCTCGATGCCCCCTTGTTCAAGCCGTGCCACGGCGGCGGCGATGTCCGTCACCACCTCTGACACCACGCCCTGCGCGGCCAGCAGGTCCGACAGCGCCTCCCCCACCTCCGGCTCATCATCCACCACCAGCACGCGACGGCGGGCGGTGGCGCCGGCCGAAGCGCGCGGCGCGGCCTGGCCGGCCGCTTCGCCAAGCGGCAGGCGGATGACGAACCGCGCGCCGCCCAGCGCCCCCGGCTCCAGCCCGATCGTGCCGCCATGCGCGGCGAGGATATTGCGGCACACCGCGAGGCCGAGCCCGGTACCCGCGCCCAGCGGCTTGGTCGTCACATAGGGCTCGAAGATCGTCTCCCGCATCGCCTCCGGCACGCCGGGGCCGTTATCCTCCACCGCGAAGCCGGCCCCGCCATCCTGCGTCAAGAAGCTCTCGATACGGAGGCGCCGCGGCTCCGGCTGGTCGGACAGCGCGGCCTGGGCGTTGACGATCAGGTTCACCGCCACCTGGCCGATCTGGTCTGCATCCGCCTGGATCTTCCGCAGCCCGGGATCCAGCGCATAGTCCACTGCGATGCCGGCGCTGCGCAGCCCATAGGCCACCAGTTCCTGCGCCCCCCGCAGGGCTGCGTTGATATCGACCGGCGCGCGGCTCGGCGGCTGCTGGCGCACCATGGCGAGGAAGGTCTTGACGATCCGCCCGCAGCGCGCGGCGGCGGCGTGGATGCGCGCCGCGCGGTCCCGCACCGCCGGGTCCTCCGCGATCGCCTCCAGCATCGTCGTCTGCGCCACGACGACGGCGAGCGGGTTGTTCAGCTCATGCGCCACGCCGGCCAGCAGGCTGCCGAGGGCCGACATCTTCTCGCTCTGGTGCAGGCGTTCGCGCTGGCGGGCGAGTTCCGCCTCCGCATCGCGGATCGGCGTCAGGTCCCGCAGCCAGGCCGTGAAGAAGGTGCGGCCCGCGGCCTTCACCTCATGAATCGAGAGTTCACAGGGAAAGATGCTGCCATCGGCACGCATCGCCTCCATCTCCAGGCGCTGGCCCAGCACATGCGGGCAGCCCGTGCGGTGGTAGCGGGCGAGCCCGGCCTCATGCCCCGCGCGGTGATGCGGGGGGACGATGGTGTCGCCGATCGGGCGGCCCATGATCTCGTCCCGCCGGTGGCCGAAGATGCGCTCGGCGGCGGCGTTCCAGCCGGTGACGCGGCATTCCCGGTCGGCCGTGATGACGGCATCGAGGGCGGCGTTGATCACGCCATCCTTCAGCGCCTCCGCCTCGCTCAGCCGGCCGAGCAGATCGTGGTGAGCGGGTGTGTGACCAGCGAGGGGGCCACCATGGGGGGTGTCAGACATCGGCATCGGGGCTGAAGACGTAGCCCTGGCCGCGCATGGTGCGGATCAGGCGCGGGTTGGCGGGATCGGCTTCGATCTTGCGGCGCAGCCGGGTGATGCGGACATCGATCGATCGGTCCATTGGATCGACATCCTTGCCATGCGCCATCACCAGCAACCTCTCCCGCGACAGGATCTGCCCGGGATGAGCGGCCAGCAGCAGCAGCAGGTCGAATTCCATCGAGGTCAAAGCCACCTCCGCTTCCGCCGCATCAAGCAGGCGGCGCTTTTCGGGGACGAGCGTGAAGCCACCGAAGCGCACACTCGCCGCCGCAGGCTCCACGCGCTGGAGTTCCACGGCGCTCGCTGAGACCGAGGCTTTGGCCGGGGATGGGGGTGATGGCAAGGCGGCGCGGCGGCGCAGCAGGCTGCGGACCCGCGCCAGCAATTCCCGCAACTCGAAGGGTTTGCCGATGTAGTCGTCGGCCCCGAGTTCGAGCCCGACGATGCGGTCCATCGCCTCGCCCAGCGCCGTTACCATGATGATGCCGGGAGGTGCCGGCCCAGCCCGCAGCCGCCGGGCGATCGCCAAGCCCCCTTCGCGCGGCAGGTTGATGTCGAGCAGCACGACCTCGGCCGGCGCTTCGGCCAAGGCGGCGTCGAGCGCCGCGCCATCCGGGCAGGGGACGGCCGCAAAGCCTTGCAGGCGCAGATAGTCGACGACGACCTCACGAAGGTCAGCCTCGTCTTCCACCACCGCGATGCGGATGGCCGCAGCCATGTGCCTCTACCCCGAACCCTTGACGGGGGGCACGCTACAGACCGGCCCGCGACCTGTCACCAAGCCGCGAAACGCTGCTGCGGGCTTCGAAACGGTGGAAACATTGTGACAGGGCGTCCGCCCCCGGAAAGCCGGGGGCGGAACGGTTTCAGCGCCCGGTCATGATCCGTTCGACCAGCTGCTTCGCCGTCGGCACGAAGCCGTTCGAGTAGAAGGGATCGGACCCGAAGCGATAGGCGTTGTGGCCGGAGAACATCAGGTTGCGCTCCAGCGGCCCGCCATGGGAGATATCCTGCAACGTCTTCTGGATGCAGAAGCTGCGCGGATCGGCCTTCTTGCCGGTGCTGAAATCGGGCTCGGTCTGCGCCCAGTTGGAAAACCGGCAATGGGACAGGCAGCCCATGCAATCCACCTGGTCCTTGACGATCTCCCGCCCCTCCTCGGGCGTCACGAAGATCAGCGTATCGTCCGGCGTCCGCATGGCGTCGGAGAAGCCCTCAGCCGTGTAGCCCTCGGCGCGGGGCAGATCATCCGGTTTCAGATAGACCAGGCGCTTGCGCGGGCCGACGCCGAAGGGCGCGGTATGCGCTTCCGTCGGCTCCGTCGTGAAGGGCATCTGCCGCTCGCTGCGCGCTTCGAGCTCGCTCAGGAAGGCCGTGCGCACGGCGGAGGAATAGAAGCCGGTCGGGCTGTAGGGCTGCAGCAGCACGTCGCCGTCCTTCAGCAGCAGCAGCCGGGTCTTCCATTCCTCGCTGATCGGGCTTTCCTGCGTCAGCAACGGGCGGGTGCCGAACTGGAAGGCGACGGGGCCGAGTTCCTCGCTGTCGATCCAATGCGCCCATTCCTCGAGCCACCAGACGCCGCCGGCCATGATGATCGGCACGTCGTGCAGGCCGAATTCGCGCATCTGCTGGCGCAGCTTCAGCACGCGGGGATAGGGGTCTTCCGGCCGCAGCGGGTCTTCGCTGTTGGACAGGCCGTTATGGCCGCCGGCCAGCCAGGGGTCCTCATAGACCACGCCGCCGAGCAATTCGCGCTGCTTGCTGTAGGCGCGCTTCCACAGCGCCGCGAAGGCGCGGGCGGAGGAGATGATGGGGTAGTAGTGCACGCCGTATTCGCGGGCGAGATCCGCCAGGCGATACGGCATGCCGGCGCCGCAGGTCACGCCATTGACCAGGCCCTTGGCCCCTTCAAGGATGCCGCGCGCCACGCGTTCCGCGCCGCCCATTTCCCACAGGATGTTCATGTGGATTCGGCCCTGGCCGCCGGCGCGCTCATGCGCTTCCCGCGCCTGGGCGATGCCGCCGCTGATGCCGTAGGCCACCAGCTCCTCATGCCGGTCACGCCGCGTGCGGCCGTGATAGACCTGCCGGATGACACTGCCATCCTCGCGGTAGCTGTCCGCGTTCACCGCGGAAAACGTGCCGACGCCGCCGCCGGAGGCCCAGCCACCGCAGGTGGCGCCGTTGGAGACAGCAACGCCCTTGCCACCTTCGACAAGCGGCAGGACTTCGACGCCGCCCATGCGGATCGGGTTGATCGCCTTCAAGGCTCTACTGCTCCGGTGACTATGCATTGCGCAGGGCACCCCCATCGAGGCGCCCCGCTCCGCAGACATATGGCGCAACCCATCCCGAAGCGGGAGGGGGGTGCCCCCTCCCGCCACACGGGATCAGTCGCCGTTGTGTTCGCCGCGCGGGCGGAAACCACGCTCGCCACCGCGATCGCGGCGCGGGCCCCGGTCGCCACCACGGTCGCCACCGCGATCCCCACCGCCGCCGCCGCCGCCTTCACCATCCTCACGCGGGCGGCGGGCGCCGACCTGTTCGGAGATGTCGGCACCGGTGGTCTGATCGACCACGCGCATGGAGAGCTTGACCTTGCCGCGGTCATCGAAGCCGATGACCTTGACCTTCACCTGGTCGCCGTCCTTGACGATGTCGCTGGTCTTCTGGACCCGCTCATTCGCCAGTTCGGAGATGTGGACGAGGCCGTCCTTGGCGCCGAGGAAGTTCACGAAGGCGCCGAATTCGGCGGTCTTCACGACCTTGCCGTTGTAGATCTTGTTGATCTCCGGCTCCGCGACGATGCCCTGGATCCAGTCGATCGCCTTCTGCGCGGCCTCGATGGAGGTGGCGGCGACCTTGATGGTGCCGTCGTCCTCGATGTCCACCTTGCAGCCCGTGACTTCGCAGATCTCGCGGATCACCTTGCCGCCGGACCCGATCACGTCGCGGATCTTGTCCTTCGGCACGTTGATCACGGTGATGCGCGGCGCGGTGGCCGCCACATCGCCACGGGCGCCGGACAGGCCCTTGGCCATTTCGCCGAGGATATGCAGGCGACCGTCCTTGGCCTGGCCGAGGGCGATCTTCATGATGTCGAAGGTGATGGACGTGATCTTGATGTCCATCTGCAGCGCGGTGATGCCCGCTTCGCTGCCCGCCACCTTGAAGTCCATGTCGCCGAGGTGGTCTTCGTCACCCAGGATGTCGGACAGCACGGCGAAGGCGTGGTCTTCCTTGATCAGGCCCATCGCGATGCCAGCGCAGGGGCGCTTCAGCGGCGCGCCCGCATCCATCAGCGCCAGCGAAGTGCCGCAGACGGTGGCCATGGAGGAGGAACCGTTGGATTCCGTGATCTCCGACACCACGCGAAGGGTGTAGGGGAACTTGTCCTTGGCCGGCAGCAGCGGATGGATCGCCCGCCAGGCGAGCTTCCCATGGCCGACTTCACGACGACCCGGGGAGCCCATGCGCCCCGTCTCGTTCACGGAGTACGGAGGAAAATTGTAGTGCAGCATGAAGTTCTCGCGGTACTCGCCCGCGAGAGCGTCGATGATCTGCTCGTCCTGCCCGGTGCCGAGCGTGGCGACGCAGAGCGCCTGCGTCTCGCCGCGGGTGAACAGGGCGGAGCCGTGGGCGCGCGGCAGGATGCCGACCTCGGCCACGATCGGGCGGACCGTCTTGGTGTCACGGCCATCGATGCGGAGGCCCGTGTCGAGGATCGAGTTGCGGACGACATCCGCTTCCAGTTCCTTCAGCAGGCCCTTGGCGGCGCCGGCATCGAGGCCCTCGGCCTCCAGCTGCGCGACCACGGCCTTCTTGGCGGCGCCGACGGCGCCCTGGCGGGACAGCTTCTCGACGATCTTGTAGGCTTCGGCCATCGGCGCGCGGCCGAGTTCGGCGATGCGGGCCTTGAGCGTCTTGGTCGCCTCGCTCTCCTCCGGCAGGGCCCAGGCATCCTTGGCGGCCACTTCGGCCAGCTCGATGATGCCCTGGATGACGGCCTGGAACGACTTGTGGCCGAATTCGACGGCGCCGAGCATGACGTCCTCGGACAGCTCCTGCGCTTCCGATTCCACCATCAGCACGCCCTCGGCGGTGCCGGCGACGACGAGGTCGAGCTGGCTCTGCTGCATCTGCGCGGCGGTCGGGTTCAGCACATAGCCGCCATCGATCCAGGCGACGCGCGCCGCGGCGACCGGGCCGAAGAACGGAATGCCGGACAGCGTCAGCGCGGCGGAGCAGCCGACGAGCGCCACGATATCGGGGTTGTTCTCCAGGTCATGCGACAGCACGGTCGCGATCACCTGGACCTCGTTGCGGAATCCGTCCGGGAACAGCGGGCGGAGCGGCCGGTCGATCAGGCGGGAGATCAGGGTCTCGGATTCGGAGGGGCGACCCTCACGCTTGAAGAAGCCACCGGGGATCTTGCCCGCGGCGAAAGCCTTCTCCTGGTAGTTCACGGTCAGGGGGAAGAAATCCTGGCCGGGCTTCACGCTGCGGGCGCCGACCACGGTGCAGAGCACGATGGTGTCGCCGAGCCGCGCCAGCACCGCGCCATCGGCCTGACGGGCGATCTTGCCCGTCTCGAGCGTCAGCAGCTGGCCGCCCCAGGAGATATCCTTGCGGAAGTATTTGTCGAACATGCGTCGTCCTTCTTGGCCCCGCCGGATGCGGTGCCCACGGCAAACGCCATCCGCGCGGGATTCCTCCGCGCGAACGGCATGAATGCGACGACATGGATGCCGAAGGGGGCCGTGGCTATCCCGCGCGCAGGGACCTGCGCGGAGGGGATCGCGCGGTGGGGAATGCGCGGCGACTCGGGCGGCATGGGAAGGCGGAGGGCCCACCGCGCTGGAACGCAGTGGGAAGGCCGCCCATGTGGCCGGAGGCGCCGTCATCGTCCCGACCGGGTACGGCTCATCCTCGGATCATCCGCTGCCATCGCAGCGAAGGCCGGGACCCCCAAGACGGGGGGCCGACCCGGGCGGGGCTATGGCATGGACAGGGGGGAAAGGCCAGCGGAAAGCATTTTCATCAGTTCTGTCCCCCCGGTGTGCCTACTCCGCCGGCTGGGCGACGCCCGCCCGCGCTTCCGGCGCCTTGGCCCAGAGCTCCGGCGCCAACTCCTCCTGCCGGTCGGGGAAGGCCAGCGCGCAGAGGAAGGTAATGCCCCCGAAGGCGGACAGCACCATCAGCACGCTGCCGAGGCCGCCGGCCGTGCCGTGCAGCCAGGCGATCACCGGGCTGGCCGCCGCCGCACCCAGGAAGCCCACGAAGAAGCGGATGGAATACAGCTTCGTCCGCAGCGCGGGCGCGACGTAGCGCGCCATCATCGTCTCATTCACCGTCACCTGGCCGAAGATCGCCGCCGCGAGGATGCCGGCCACCGGCATCACGGCCCAGCCCTGCATCTGCGACAGCAGCAGCATCCCCGGCAGCGGCACGCAGGCCAGCGGCAGGAACACCCGCTTCAGCGTGTTGCGGTCGATCAGCCGCCCCACCGTGAATTGCGTGAAGCCGCCGCAGATGATGGCGAGGAAGGCCAGCGCGCCGACCACCGGGAGCAACTCCGGCGAATTCGCCAGCCGTTCCTCCATCAGCTTCGGCAGCAGAATGGTATAGGCGTTGAAGACGAAGCCGCTGACGGCCGCCAGGCTCATCAACACCACCACGGCGCGACGCACCACGGGGGCGGGAATCTCGGGGAAGGGCTTGGCCGCCGCCTTCGCCTTGGCGGCATCGACCTGGCCTTCCCGCAGATACAGCAGGCCGATCAGGAAGCAGATCGCGCCGGGGATGAAGAAGGCCCAGCGCCAGCCGATCGCCGCCGCGACGAAGGCCGTGACCGCCGGCGCCAGCGCCACGCCGACATTGCCGAAGACGCCGTTGACGCCCATGGCGCGGCCGACCTTGTCGCCCGCCGCATCCACCAGCATCGCCGTGCCGATGGGGTGGTAGATGGCGGAAAACGCCCCCATCACCGCCAGCGCCAGCCCCAGCAGGAAAGGCCCGGTCGCGAAGCCCGCCACCAGCATCGCCGCCCCCGATCCCAGGAAGAACCCCGCCATCAGCGCCGGCCGGCCGAGCCGTTCCGCCAGCCAGCCCATCGGCAGCGATCCCAGCCCATAGACCACGAACATCGCCGTGCCCAAGGCCAGGATCGGGCCATACACGGTGCCGAAGACCTCCGGTTCCTGCAACACGATGCCGAGCACCGCGGTCGCCAGGATCAGCAGCCCGTAATGGGTGAAGATATGCGCCGCATTGATGAACCAGATCTGCCGCGTGGGGGCGTCCATGGTGACGTTCCGCTGTTTCCTGCCGTCCCCCATGCTAGGGTTGGCGCACCGGAGACGTCCCGCCAGCCAATGTCGCCAAACCGCCAAATACTCCCGGCCCCTGCCCCGGCCCCGCGCCGGGACCTGCCGCATGATGCGGTGGACCGCCCGCTCGCCGCCTTCGTGCGGGATTATGCGGATGGCGAAGGCGTGCCCCGCCATTCGCATGACCGCGCCCAGTTGCTGTGGGCGACGCGCGGCACCATGCGGATCGCGACAGACGCCGCCGGCTTCGTCGTCCCCCCCGGCCATGCGCTGTGGATGCCGGCGGGGGAGCCGCACCAGGTCTCGACCGAGGGCTTCGTCGCCATGCGGGCCCTGTTCCTGCGGGCGGATGCCGCCACCGCCGGCCCCGACGCCGCCACCGTCCTCGCCGTCTCGCCGCTGCTGCGGGAACTGATCCTCGCGGCCTGCGCGGAGCCCCTCGAATGGGACCAGGCCGGGCGCGCCGGGCATCTCGCCGCGCTCATCCTGGTGGAGATCGCCCGCGCGCCCGCCCTGCCCTTCCGCGTCCCCGAACCGCATGACCCGCGACTGCGGCGCTTGGCCGCCGCCCTGCGGGCCGAACCGGGCAGCCGCCGCACGCTGGAGGATTGGGCCGCCCAGGCCGGCGCCAGCCCACGCACGCTGGAGCGCCTGTTCCAGGCCGAAACCGGCATGGGATTCGCCCGTTGGCGCCAGCGACTGCGCCTTGCCGAAGCGGCGGCCCGCCTCGCCGCCGGCGAATCACCCGCCCGCGCGGCTGCGGCCGTCGGCTACGCCAGCGCGCCCGCCTTCGGCGCCGCCTTCCGCGCTGCCTTCGGAGTCACCCCCGGCGCTTCGCGCGGGGAGCGATTCGCCGCGCGGGGTGAGGGATGAGCCGGGACCTTCAGCCCCGGTAGCGGCGCCTGACGTAGTCCGGCCGCTGCGGCCGATCCGGCCAGACTTCCGCCTGCAGGCGATCGGCGGTGGAGGCGATCTGTGCCGCGGCCATCGGATGGCCCCCATCCAGCGCGAGCAGCGCCAGACGGCGCAATTCGTCCACCAGCGTTTCCAGGCTGACGGGCTCGGCGCGAGCAGCGGCCGGGGCCGCGGGCGCGGCCTCGGGCTCTTCGGGCGCCCCCGGGGGAGGGGAGGATGACATGCAACAACCTTTGCCCGGCAGGACGCTGTCCTACAAGCGCATTCGCACCCCGGTGAAACATTGTTTCGTCATCACCACCACAACCCCACGCGGATGCCTCCCGTACCGGGCGCCCCTTGTGGTGGCGCAATTCGAACATATCATGAACAACCAATACCAGGGATCCCTGCCATGGAGCTTCTCGACAAGCTCGAAATCCTGGCCGATGCGGCGAAATACGATGCCTCCTGCGCCTCCTCCGGCACCACCAAGCGAAACAGCCTGAAGGGCGGCCTCGGCAGTACGGAGGGCTCCGGCATCTGCCACGCCTATGGTCCGGACGGCCGCTGCATATCCCTGCTGAAGATCCTGCTGACCAATGCCTGCGTCTTCGACTGCGTCTATTGCGTCAACCGCGCCTCCTCCAACATCCGCCGCGCCCGGTTCTCGGTGCGGGAGGTCGTCGATCTCACCCTCTCCTTCTATCGCCGCAACGCGATCGAGGGGCTGTTCCTCTCCTCCGGCATCATCCGGTCACCGGACTACACGATGGAACAGCTGGTGCTTGTGGCGCGCAGCCTGCGGCTGGACCACGGCTTCCACGGCTATATCCACCTGAAGACCATCCCCGACGCCGCGCCGGAATTGCTGGCTGAGGCCGGGCGCCACGCCGACCGGCTGTCCATCAATGTCGAACTCCCGCAGGCCGAAAGCCTCGCCTCCCTGGCACCCGAGAAGGATTTCGGGCGCATCCGCATGGCCATGGCCGGGCTGCGCGGGCGCATCGACGGCGCGAAGGATGAGGCGCGGACGGCGCGCCGCGCGGCGCCCCCCCGCTTCGCCCCGGCCGGGCAGAGCACGCAGATGATTGTCGGTGCCGATGCGGCGGATGATGGCGCCATCCTCGGCACGGCAAGCGACCTCTACGCGGCCTATCGCATGCGTCGGGTCTATTATTCCGCCTATTCGCCGATACCCGATGCATCCCGCCTGCTGCCGCTCATCGCCCCGCCGCTGATCCGCGAACACCGGCTCTACCAGGCGGATTGGCTGCTGCGCTTCTATGGATTTTCGAAGGCGGAGGTGATGGCCGGCGGCGAGGCCGGCATGCTGGACCTGGAGTTGGACCCGAAGACCGCCTGGGCCTTGAAACACCGGGAACACTTCCCCGTCGATGTGAACACCGGCCCGCGCGAAGCCTTGCTGCGCGTCCCGGGCCTCGGCGCGAAGACCGTGGACCGCCTGATCGCGGCGCGCCGGCACACGACACTCCGCGCGGCGGACCTCGCCCGGCTGCGCGTCAGCCTGAGCAGGGTACTGCCCTTCGTGACCCTGCCGGATAGCCGGGCGCGCGGGCTGGACGGGGTGGGGCTGCGACGGCTGCTGGTGCCGGAGACCCGCTTCGCCAGGGCGGCGAAGCCGGCGCAGCTTTCCCTGTTCTGAGCTATTCCGGGCGGGCCTCCGCCGCCGACCTCGCCAACCCCCTGCGAGCCCTGCCTCACCCATGCGTCGCGCTCGGCCCATCCGTAGGATAGCCCTGGCGCAGCCAGTCCAGGAGTTGGAGCGCCCGGCGCTTGGGGGTGCGGGCGGCCTGGCGGCGGGCATAGACGGCGTTCAGCAGAACCTCCCCGCCCTGTGAACGGTCGAGCGTCATGCGACGGTTGAAGGTCTCCGCAGAGCCCGGGTGCTGGCCGATGACCACCAGCGCCGTATGCGGCAATTGCTTGGCGACCAGACGCAGCAGCATGTCGGCGGAAGCCGGGTCCAGCGCATCCGTCGCATCACCCAGCACCATCCAGTCGGGCCGCAGCAGCAGCAATCGCGCGAAGGCGAGCCGCTGCAGATCGGCGCCGTTCAGCACATCTGACCAATCCTCGGACTGGTCGAGACGGCCAGCCAGCACGTCGAGCCCTACCGCGGCCAGCGTGGCCAGGATGGTCTCCTCCTCCACCGCGTCCGGCAGCGCCAGGGCGTTGCGGAGCGTGCCGGGGGGCAGGAACAGCCGGCGGCCCACCGCGACCATCATGGCATCCGGCGGCAGGTCGACCCGGCCATAGCCCCAGGGCCAGATGCCCGCGACGACGCGGAACAGCGCCGCCGCCGCATCCGGATCGCCATCCACCAGCACATGCTCACCAGGTTCCACGCGCAGCGTCAGGTTGTTCAGCAGCGCCTTGCCATCGGGTTCCGCCACGAAAAGGTCGGAGACGCCGAGCCAAGGGCCGGGCGCGCGGTCCATGTTGATGGCGGTGTCGCCGGACCGTGCGGCCTCCAGCGCCACCACCTGCACCGCTTCCTCCAGCGCCAGGACGCGCTCCACCGAGGCGCGCCATTCGGCGATGCGCGGCAGGTTGTCCACCGGCCAGGACAGGGCGGCCGTGACCTGCTGGAACGCCTGCGCCGATTGCATCAGCCGGCCGAGCGTCAGTGCGCCTTCCAGGAAGCGCGGCGTGCCGACCAGGATGGGGAACACCGCGGCCAGCGCGACATAGCCGGAGGAAAAGGCGATCAGCCGCGCCAGGCCCACCGACTGGTCCTTCCAGGCGAGGGCGATCGTCTCGAACCCCACGCGCAGGCGGCCACGCTCGGCGGCCTCGGCGCGGGCGAGCGCGATCGGCTCGGCGCTTTCGCGGGCCCGCACCAGGTCGTAGCGGAAATTGGCTTCCTTCGTCTGGCGCACATCGGTGGTCCGCACCAGCGGCCTGCCCAGCACGAAGGCGACCACGGCGCCGATCCCGGCATACAGGAACGCCAGCAGCACCAGGTGGCCCGCCACGTCGATCCCCGCCACCGTGACCCAGCCGGACAGCGACCACAGGATGCCGACGAAGGTCACCAGCAGCAGCACGCAGTAGAACAGCGTGCTGGCGAGATCGACCGCGGCCTCGGTCATCACGCGGATATCCTCGGCGATGCGGCCATCGGGGTTGGCGTGGTCGCCGGGGATGAGCCCGGCCTGGAAATGCCGAGCATCGTCCATCCACCGCCCGACGACGTGCCCGGTCAGCCACCGCCGCCAATCCAATTGCAGGTGCCGCCGCACCGCCAGGTGGCCCATATTGGCGATCATGGTGCCGACCAGGATCAGCACGAAGATGCCGATCTGTGCCATCGCATTCTCGGTGGAGCGTCGCTCCAGCGCGTCGAACAGGTCCGCGCTCCAGACATTCAGCCGCAGGACCAATCCGATCTGGGCGATCACCATCAGGCCCAGCAGGCCGGTCATCAGGCGTGGCCGCCAGCGCCCCTTTTCCGTCCAATAGGGTGTGGCCAATCGGGCGAAATCCCGGAAGAACCTGCGGCTGTCGTGTATGACGTCGCTCATGGTCTGGTCGTCGCCTTGCTGCATCGGGTGGCGCTGTCGGCGTGGTAGCTGATGCGAATGTCGGTCGAATGCAGCTTCGGCAGGTTGATCGGCTCATCCGGCAGCATGCGGGCGCTGGCCTCGTTGCGAGCCAGGGCGCGGCGCGAATGGACCATGCCCTCCACATCATTCCCTGGGCCGGTGGTGCCCAGATTGAGGGTGCCGTCGATATCGGTCTGGCCGACGCGGCCCGCGGTCTCGCGGAAGCGCCCCCCGACATGGTCGAGCCGTCCGGCGACCTCGTAGTTCGGCGTGCGCGGGATCGGCACGCCGGTCAGTTTTCCCGGCAGCGCCATGTCCGGCCCCCGCAGCACCAGGCACAGCTCGGCACCCTGCAAGGCCAGCGGGTCCCGCAGCGTGCCCTCCAGGGACACCCAGGCCAGCCAACGCGGCCGATACCGATGAGTCACGTTGTTCTCCTGGTGCCGGCAGCCGCGCCGGGCGGGTGATGCAATCGTGCCCACCTGAGAACCTCAATGCGGGTTGTAAGTTTCACCGATCAATAAAAATTCATACAAATCAAACATGTCGAAGTATTTCACACATACGACCTGTTTCAAAATATTCTGGATACTCTGATCAGAAAATTTAATTTCCTGTCGAATGAACCAAAGATCCACGGCTTCGTTGATGAGCTGTGCGCCGGTGATTCTTTCGCGCCGGCGTTTCGACTGTCCGGCAGACGGAACGCCACGGCGAACTGCCCTTGGACCACCCAGCCTCCACCATCCCAAGAACCCCCGAGGAAGCCCGCGATCCATGCCAGCCAATGCCGTATCCAGGGCCATTCTTGGCGTGACAGCACTGGCGGCCGGCAGCATTGCGGCGCTGGTCTGGGGCTGGGACCACCGCCCCCCGCGTGGCGCCGCGGCGGTGCCCCTGCCGCAGACCGTGCAACGCGGCGAAAGCGGCCTGAGCCTGCGGCAGGAGGAGGCCGCGGTCGTCGCGGTCCGTGCGCATCTGCGCGATGCCCGGGGCGGAGGCGAATTGTCGGACATCCGGCTTTATCCGCAAGTCGCGGCCGATGAGATCGTGGTCTGCGGGTTGCTGCCGATGTCAGGGTCGGGGTCGGGGTCGGGGTCGGGGTCGGGGTCGGGGTCGGGCGCAGGGGCGATGCGGGTCGTCGCCCGGGTCGTGCTGAACCAGCCAGCCGCCGCCGCCCGGTCGCCTTCGGCCACTCCCATTTCGGCACCCCCGATATTGGCCATGGTCATTCTGGAAGCCGGGCCGGGGCTTGGCCGGGGTGGCTCCCAGCAGGGCCCGGTTCTGCGTTACTGTCGCGACCCGCACGCCGTCGACGCCGCGCCGGCTGCCGCGCCCGGGCTGGTGGATGCCGAGGCCGCGGCGGGGCCACCGGGGCGCGTCATGGTTGTCTCAGCGGTGCGCGTACGTGCCGGGCCGGCCAGTGACGCGGCGATCCTGTGGACGGCGCCGCGCGGGCGCAGCTACGCCGTGCTCGGCCAGGCGCCCGGCGGCTGGATCCATCTCGGCGATGGTGAGACCGCCCTGGGATGGGCGCATTCCAGCCTCCTCACCCCCCCTCCCTGACCAGGGGCCGACAGGCTGCGGGGCGGCGCGGGAGCCGACCGGCTGAGCGGGAGCGCGGTGGCGCCGACGCGGATCCCTTCGTGTTCGACACGGCGACAGGCCCGGCCAACATCGATGTCGTGACGGATTTCACGCCGGGGCAGGACCGGCCGGTGTTCGATGCCTCCGCCTTCACGGAGATGGCGATTGGCGCGGTACGAGCCGATTTCTTCCGCATCGGCCACGCCGCCAGCGATGCGCAGGGCCGCGTCCTCAAAAACAACGCGTCAGGCGCGCTGGACTACGACGCCGATGGCACCCGCGCCGGCGCAGCGTTGCGTGTCGCCAGGCTCGACGCCGGGAGGCTACGCAGTCCCGAACCACAGGGGAAACCCTGTGCGTTGTCCTGTTCGGCATCGCTCCAGCCGCAGGGGTCGGAGCATCCCGCGAACCCGGGTCGATCCACCCGGGTTCGCTGGCCCCAGTCGGCTGGCCCCGTCGGCTGGCCCCCGTCGGCCAGGGCCGTGATGGCCCTGGACCGCCGGAACCTACCGCATCGCGGCGATATCGATCACCTCGGCCTCGGGCAGCCCGGCCACGGCACCGCGGGCAGTCAGGCGGCCATTCGTCAGATCGACGCTGTGCAGCGTGCCAGCGGCCAGCACGAAGCCGGTATTGCCGCCCTGCGCATCGGTCAGGATGTCGAAGGCGGTGCCGGCGGGCATCGCCATGCCGAGCATCCCGCGGGGCTGCTGCACGCCATCATTCGGCGGCGCCTGCAGGTTGAACACACCAAGCAGCGTGTCGATCGTGTAGAGCGCGGTCACCGGCGCGCCGGGCTGGCCGGCGGCGGGGGCATTGGCCGGGGGTGCCACGCTGTTGGAATAGGCGCCGGCGGTGATGCGCGGCGGCGTGCCGGCATTGGCGGAGCCTTCGGCGTATTTCAGCGCGCCATCGCGAGCCACCTCGCCGGTCTCCACGTTCACCCGGAAATTCGTGCCGTTCATCCCCATCAGCCGCAGCCGGTTGGCGACCGGGTTGAAATCCACCACCGCGCGCCCGCCACCCTCGAACGGCACGGAAAGGCGAGAGACCTGCGTCGCGCGCCCCGTCGCGGGGTCGATGCTGACGATCTGGCTGCGCTCCGTCACGCCATACAGCCGGCCATCCTGCGGCCGCTGGTCGATGCCGACCACGCGGCCATCGGCGCCGGTGATCCGCACGGGCGCCGCGGCGCGCCGGGTCTCGCTATCGATGCGGACCAGCGCGTTATCGGCCGTCAACGCCACCAGCGTCGCCGCCTGGGTGGCCGGCGCGGCGGCGGCGGTGGCGATCAGGCCGAAGGCGAAAAGGGCGTAGCGGGAGGTGTTCGTCATGGCGCGTTCTCCGTTGAAGCGGCGGGCCGGATCGGCCTCGCTGCTGTCGTTACGGACGGCCAGGCGCCGTGGATGCAGGGGCGCGGAAAAACTATTCGGAAATCTTCATCCAGCCGGGAATCCGCGGCACCACCACCGCATCTCCCGCCTGCAACGCGCCGCCGCCGGCCAGCGCATCGAGCCGCAGCAGCGCGATGCCGAGCCCGTCGCGGGCCGAGCGCATCTCCCCCACCTCCGCGCCCGCGCGCATGACCGGCGTGCCCGGCGGGGGGGTAGCGCCCTCGATCGCGACCGGCACCAGGCGGCGTTTCAGCAAGCCCCGATACTTCGTGCGGGCCGTCAGCTCCTGGCCCATGTAGCAGCCCTTGGTCCAGGACACGCCGCCGAGTTCATCGAAGCCGCCTTCGAGCAGCACGGATTTCTCCGCCTCCATGTCCCGCGCCCCGTCGGGCAGGCCGAGCGCAAGCCGATGCCGGTCCCACTCCTCCGCCGTCGCGTCGGCCAGGACAGGCACGAGCGTCGGCACGGGGGAGAGGATGCGCCAGCCCGCTTCCGCAAGCCGGGGATCAGGCGCGGCGATGGCGCCCGCGGGGGGGAAGGCGTCACCCCAGGCCGCGGCGACGGTGAAATCGGCGGAGGCATCGCGCAGCGCCACCTTCGCGCGCAGCCGGAAGCGGGACAGCCGCTGCACCAGCAGCGGCGCGGCCTCCCGCTCCGCGTCCAGCAGCAGGCGCTCGCCGTCGGACAGGATGAAGAAATCCGCCAGCCACTTGCCCTGCGGCGTCAGCAGCGCGGCCCAGACCGCCGCCCCTGGCACCGCCCGCGCCACATCATTGGAGACAAGCCCCTGGAGGAAGGAAACCCGGTCCTCCCCCGCCACTTCCACAACGCCCCGTCCGGGGAGGATCGCAATCGCCATACCTGCGAAGGTGGGAGAGCGCGCGCGCGCTTGCAACCGGGGCAGATCACGGGATGGGGAAGTGCCGCCCCGCATGCTATGCGCCTTGGCCCTCATGCGTATCCTCTTCGTCACCTCCACCCGGATCGGCGACGCCGTGCTCTCCACCGGCCTGCTGGATCATCTGCTGCGCGCCCATCCCGGCGCCCGCATCACCGTGGCTTGCGGCCCGGCGGCGGCGGGGGTCTTCGCGCGCATGCCGGGGCTCGAGAAGCTCATCGTGCTCCGCAAGCGCCGCTGGTCCCTGCACTGGCTGCAACTCTGGGCGCAGGTCGGCTTCACCTGGTGGGACCTGGTGATCGACCTGCGCGCCTCCGCCCTGGCCTGGGTGGTGCCGACCGTCCACCGCGCCACCGCCAAGGGCGGCCGCCGCCCTGGCCATCGCCTCGCCCATCTCGGCGCGCTGCTTGGGCTGAGCCCGCCCCCCCTGCCCGTCGCCTGGACGGCGCCTGCCGATGAAGCCCGCGCGGCGGCGCTGCTGCCCGGCGGCCCCTGGCTGCTGCTCGGCCCCACCGCGAATTGGGACAAGAAGGTCTGGCCGGCTGAGCGATTCATCAGCGTCGCCCGCGCGCTCATCGCCCCTTCCGGCGCCCTGCCCGGCGCCCGCATCGCCGTCCTCGGCGGACCCGGCGAGGGTGAGCGCGCCATGGCCGCGCCCGTCCTGGCCGCCCTGCCGGGCGCGGTCGATCTGGTTGGCACGCTCGCGCTGCCGGAAGTGGCGGCGGTGCTGAAGCGCGCCGCGCTGTTCCTCGGCAATGACAGTGGGCTGATGCACCTCGCCGCCGCCGCCGGCACCCGCACCATCGGGCTGTTCGGCCGCAGCAGCGCCGCCGAATACGGCCCCTCCGGCCCCCATACGATGGCGGTGGAGGCCGATGGCCCGCCCTACGAATCCCCGATGACGGATCTGCCCGCCGCCCGCGTGCTGGATGCCGCGGAACGCCTGCTGCGGGAGCCATTGGGATGACCCGCCCGCTCCGCATCCTCCTCGTCACGCAGAACTTCACGCCCGATCCCGGTGGGATCGAGACGACGATGGGTGGCCTTGCCCGCGAACTCGCCGCCGCCGGGCACCAGGTCTCCGTCTTCGCGGACCGCATCCGCTCCGGCCTGGCGGAGGATACGCCCGCTGTCATCCCGATCCGCCGCTTCGGCGGCCCGCGGCCGCTCCGCCGCCTGGCCAAGCGCCTGGCGCTGTGGCGGGAGATGCGTGGAAATCCACCGGATGCGATCCTCGCCGACAGCTGGAAATCGGTGGAGACCCTGCCGGAAACGCGGATCCGCCTGCTGGTGCTGGCGCATGGCATGGAATTCCCGCCCGCGCCTTCGCCCGGCAAGGCGGCGCGCATCCGCGCGACGCTCGGCCGCGCCGACGCCATCGCGGCCAATTCCCGCTACACGCTGGGTCTGCTCGCCCCCTATCGCCGGGCTGGCCAGCTCGCCGAGGTGGTGCAGCCCGTCATCCGCCCGCAGCCCGCGCCCTCGGCCGGGGACATCGCGGCGCTGGACGCCCTGGTGTCCGGGCGCGGCCCCATCCTGGCCGGGCTGGCGCGGCTGGAGCCGCGGAAAGGCTTCGACCGTGTGATCCAGGCCCTGCCCGCCCTGGCGCGGGATTTTCCGGGCATCGCCTGCCTCCTCGCCGGCGGGGGTCCGGATGCAGACCGGCTCAAGGCCCTCGCCGCCGCGGCGGGTGTTGCCGATCGCGTCACCCTGCTCGGCCGGGTCGAGGACGGCATGAAGGCCGCGTTGCTGTCCCGCGCCGACCTTTTTGCCATGCCGGTGCGGCGGGAGGGTGCCTCGGTGGAGGGCTTCGGCCTCACCTACCTCGAAGCCGCCTGGTACGGCACGCCGGCGCTGGCCGGGCGGGATGGCGGGGCGGTCGATGCGGTGGAGGATGGCGTCACCGGCCTCGTCTGCGACGGCGCCGACCCCGCATCGGTGGAAGCGGCCCTCCGCCG
>CANJXD010000044.1 GCA_947478535.1 Acetobacteraceae bacterium | reverse complement strand
GCGGGCATCCTGCGTCAGGCAGGCGATGCGCCCGCGCACGGCATCCGCGGGCAGTGTCGCGATATCGACTCCACCCAGCAGGATGCGCCCACCCTGCGGCGCCGCGAGCTTCAGCAGCAGTGACGTCAGCGTCGATTTGCCGATGCCCGAAGGCCCGAGCAGCGCGATCCGCGCGCCTTCCGGCACTTCGAGGTCGAGCCCGTCAAAGACCGGCGCGCGATCCGGCGCCCAGGCGAAATGCACGCCCTCCACGCGAATGGCATGGCCCGCGGGCATCGGCGCGGGGTGGGTGGGTTCCACCACCGGGGCGGGTTGGTCGGCGGCTTCGAACAGGCGCCGCGCGCTGGCGCCGGCGGCGGCGAGCGCGGCACCGGCGCGGGGCATCAGCCCCATCGCCTCGGCCGCTGCGGTGGCCAGGAACAGGCCGAGCACGGCGGCCGCGACCCCGCCCTCCCCCATCGCCAGCCCATAGGCCAGCGCGCCGAGCATCGCCGCCTGGGTGAGCAGCGCGCCGGCCGCCCCCCCGAGGGAAGCGCGCCGCGCGAGCGAGCGTTGCGCGGCGGCTAGCGCCGCCCCTTCCTCCGCCACGCGGGCGGCGGCGCGGGGTTCGCCATTGGCGGCGAGCGTGTCCTCGATGCCGGTCAGCGGGTCGATCACGGCGGCGCGGACCGCGCCCTGGCCGATCGCCACCTTCTCCCCCGCCGCCGCGGCGCCGGGGGCGAGCAGCGGCGGCAGCAGAAGGGCAAGCGCCAGCGGCAGCGTCACCAAGGCCGCAAGCGGCAGGGAAATCGCGCCGAGCACGAAGGCCATCGCCACCACCGCCGCGATCGCGGCCACGCCCGGGACCAGCGCGCCGAGATAGACCCGGTCCAGCGCATCGATATCCGAGACGAGGCGGCCCAGAAGGTCCCCTGCCCGGCGGAAGCCAAGCCCGGCGGGCAGGCGTTCGGCGAGGCGGCGGAAGAACCATACGCGGGTATCGGCGATGGCGCGGAAGGTGGCGGCGTGGGTGACCAGCCTTTCGAGGTAGCGGAAGATCGGACGCAGCAGCACCACAGGGCGCAGCCAGAACAGCGCCGCCGCGCCGCCGGCGAAGATCGTGGCCGGCGTCACTCCCTCCGCCACGCCGCGCCCGGCAAGCGCCAGCAGCGCGAGCCCCGCGAGCGCCGCGAAACAGGCCATGGCGAGGCCGGACAGGAGCCAGGAGGACCGCCCGCGCCAGAGGCCCAGCACCCGGGTCAGGTCACGCGTCATCGTTGTCGGCGTCATTCGCCGGCCATCCGCGCGCCGACGACGCGCCCGGCCTCGATCTCCAGCACCCGGCCCAGCGTCCGCTGCGCGGCGCGGGAATGGGTGGCGATGATGGCAGTGCGGCCCGCGCAAAGACGCCGGATGCTGTCGAGCACATCAGCCTCCGTCCCCGGGTCCAGATGCGCCGTGGGTTCATCCAGCAGCACCAGCGGCGCGTCCCGCAGGAAGGCGCGGGCGACCGCAACGCGCTGCGCCTGGCCGCCGGAAAGCCCGAAGCCGCCCTCCCCCACCGGGGTATCGAGGCCGAACGGCAGGTCCTTGGCAAAATCATTCACGCGCGCGGCCTCGGCGGCGGCGGCGATCTCGGCGGCGGAGGCGTCCGGCCGGGCGATGGCGATGTTGTCGCGGAGCGTCCCGCGGAACAGATGCGCACGCTGGCCGACATAGGCGGACAAGCGCCGCAGTTCCGACGGGGCCAGCAGGGTCGCGTCCTGGCCATTGAGCGCGATTCGCCCGGAATCGGGCCGCCGGAAGCCCATCAGCAGCCGCAGGATGGAGGATTTCCCGGCCCCCGAGGCACCCGCCAGCACCAGCGTCTCCCCGGCCATGACGCGGAAGCTGATACCTTCCAGCGCCGGCGGCCGTGTCGGGTCATAGGTCAGCGTCACGTCCTGGAAGGTGACGACGACCTTGGGCGGCACTTCCTCCAGCTTGTAGGTCGGGGTGGTGGAATCCTCCTCGAGCAGCGGTGCCAGCTCGGCCGCCGCGCCGCGGGCCGCGAGGCGTTCGTGATAGGCCTGGGAGAAGGCGCGCAGCGGCGTGAAGAAGGCGGGCACCAGCAGCAGGCAGAAGATCGCCCCGGCCGGGTCCGGATGCGAAAGGCCGAGCACCGCGCCGTGGCGGATGGCCAGGCAGGCGATGGCGCCGGCGGCCAGCGCCTCCAGCGAGGCGGAGGACAGGAAGGCGACGCGCAGCACCCGCATGGTGCGCGCCCGCAATTCCTCGGCGGCCTGACGCAGCGCCTCGGCTTCCGCCTCCTGCCGGCGGAACAGCACCAGAGTGGGCAGGCCACGCATGCGGTCGAGAAAGCGGCCGGAGAGGCGGTCGAGCGCGGCGAATTGGCGCCGACTCGCCTGGGCGGCGCCGATACCCGTCAGTGCCATGGCGACTGGCACGAGCAGCCCTGCGGCGAGCAGGATGGCGCCGGATATCGCATCGACGCTGAACGCCGCGACCGCCACCAGAGCGGGCCCGGCCATGGCGAGCATGGCGGCCGGCAGCCACCGCGTCAGGAAACCTTCCAGCGCCTCGATCCGATCGACGACGAGGGCGGCGCGTTCGCCGACCGGGCGCTGATCCTCCGCGCCCTGGGCGAGTAGCCGGCCGAAGACGGCAGCGCGGAGCCGGGCCTTGGCGGCTTCCCCGGCCGCGATCAGCGATTTTTCCTGGGCGAAGCCGAGCCCGGCGGAGAAGGCCGCCAGTGCGCCCGCCATGGCGAGCTCGGCCCAGCCGGCCTCCCCGATTCCCAGCAGCCGGGCGATGAGTTGCGCGAACAGCCAGGCCTGGGCGATCCCCGCCGCGACCTGCGCGATGCCGAGCGCCACGGGCACGGCAAGGCGGCGCCGCGCCGCTCGCGCTTCCCGTTGCAGCAGCGCGCCGGCTGCGTCGTTTCCTCGTTTCGCCCGTGTCATGCGGAATTGACAATAGGACAGCGCGGCGGACAGGTCATCCCACCCACCCCACATCTTGTCAGGCGCTGGTTCGTCAGGGGCTGGCGAGGCCCGCCCTGAAGCCAGCCAGCATGCGTTCGGCATCTGGCACCACGCCGGTGAAATGCGTGAAGGCGTGGGCGGCCTGGAAGACCGCCATCCCGCCCCCATCCAGCGTGCGGCAGCCGAGCGCGCGGGCCGCCTTCAGCAGCGCCGTCTCCAGCGGGAAGTAGACGATCTCCGCCACCCACAGCCCGCCATGCAGCATCGCCGGCGGCATCGGCGTACCAGGCAGCTTCGCCATGCCGACGGGGGTGCAGTTCACCAGCCCATCGGCGCTGGCGATGTCCGCACCGAGATCGCCCACCGGCACCGCCCGCCCGGCGCCGAATCGGGTGGACAGCGCCTCGGCCAGGCCAGCGGCGCGACCGGGATCGACATCCTGGATGGCAAGCCGCGCGATACCCTCGGCCAACAACGCCTGCGCCACGGCAGATCCCGCGCCGCCGGCGCCGAGTTGCACGACGCGGCCCTTCGCCACCCCGGGCAGGCCGCGGCGGAAGGCTTCCGCGAAGCCGCTGCAATCCGTGTTGTGGCCGATCCGCCGAGCATCCCGCAGCACCACCGTATTCACCGCGCCCAGCGCCGCCGCTTCCGGGGACAGTTCGTGCAACAGGGGAATGACCTGCTGCTTGCAGGGGAAGGTGATGTTGAGCCCGGCGAAGCCCATGCGTTCGGCCGCCACCAGCAGGTCTGGCAGGGCCGCCGCACCGCCCTCGATGCGGTCGAGGTCGATGATGCGATAGACGCCGGGGAAACCTTGCGCGGCGGCCTCGGCCATGTGCAGCGCGGGGGTGCGGCTGGCCTGGATGCCGGCGCCGATCAGTCCCAGCAGCACGCCCGTCTGGCGAAGCGCGGCGCTCGGCATCAGGGGGGGCATGTGGCTGTCCGGCATGGCGGTTCCCATCCTACGCGCCCTCTCAGAAAGGCGTTTGCGGATTTTATGGACTAACTGGTACATACACGTCAACGACAGCGGCAACCCCTGGTCCATCGCCAAGGGGTCGCTTCGGAGGAAACGGAGACCAGCCATGACCCCTCTCACCCGCCGCGGCTTCGGCGCCGCCTCCCTTGGCGTGCTTGGCGCCGGAATCGGTTCCGGTGTCGGTGCCGGCCGGGCCGCCGCGCAGGATGCCTATCCCGGCACGCGCCCGGTCACCCTCGTCGTCTCCTGGGCGCCGGGCGGGTCCTCGGACTTCACAGCCCGCCTGCTGGCGCAGTTCATGTCCCGCGAGCTCGGCGGCAATGTCGTGGTCGACAACCGCCCGGGCGCTTCCGGCACCATCGGCCATGCCTCCGTCGCCCGCGCCCGGCCGGATGGCTACACGCTGCTGCTCGGCGTGAATTCGACCTACGCGATGTCCCGCCACTTGTTCCCGCAGCGCGGCTATGATGACGACACGGCCTTCGCCCCGGTCGGGCGCATCGCCATCTCCCCCATCTTCCTGTGCGTCAGCGCCGCCCTCGGCGTGCGCGACATCGCGGCCCTGGTGGCCCGCGCGAAGGCGGAGCCGGGCAAGCTGTCCTACGGTTCCTCCGGCGCTGGTTCTTCCGCCCATCTGGCGACGGAGCTGTTCCTGCGCGCGGCCGGGATCGACATCCAGAACGTCACCTATCGCGGTGGCGCGCCAGCGGTGCAGGCGCTGGTGACGAATGAGGTGCAGGTCGCCTTCGTCGATGGCGTCACGGCGCTGCGCCTGATGGCCGCCAACCAGATCGTCGCCATCGGGATTTCGAGCCTGGAGCGCAACAGCCTGGCGCCGACGGTGCCGACCATCGCCGAATCGGGCTTCCCCGGCTTCGAGGCGACGACGAACTGGTCCCTCCTCGCCCCCGCCGGCACGCCGCCGGCGATCATCCAGCGCCTCTACACCGCCAAGGCCGCGGCGATGGCGAATGCGGACGTGATCGAGCGGCTGAAGGCGGTCGCCATCGTCCCCGTCCCCGGCACGCCGCAGGACTTCCCCGCCTATCTCCGCGCCGAGAGCGCGAAGTGGGGCGAGGTAATCCGCACCCGCGGCATCGTGCTGGAATAGTTTCGGAAACCGCCGGGCGGTGGCATGAAGCCACCGGCCGCTGGATTTGGCTGCAACGAAGCTGGAGGAACAACCATGATCTCACGTCGCATGCTGGGCGGCCTTGCCGCGCTTCCCTTGCTGGGCACGGGCGCCCGCGCGCAGGATGCCTGGCCGAGCCGCCCCGTCACCATGGTCGTCCCCTGGGCGGCCGGTGGGTCCACGGATGCCGTGGCGCGCATCCTCTCGGCCAAGCTGTCCAGCGATACCGGCCGCAGCTTCGTCGTCGATAACCGCACCGGCGCCAACGGCACCATCGGCTTCAACTCCGTCGCCCGCGCGCGGCCGGATGGCTATACGCTGCTGGTGTCCACCGTCAGCACCTACGCCATGGCGCCGCACATGATGCAGCTGCCCTACAACAACGAGCGGGACTTCGTCGGCATCGGGCTGATGGCGGCCATGCCGATGATCCTCTGCGTGAACAAGAACTTCCCGGCGAATACGCTGGCGGAATTCGTCGCCGCGGCGAAGCGGCCCGGCGCCAACGTCACCTATGCCAATTCCGGCGTCGGCTCCTCCACCCACCTGGCGACGGAGTTGTTCCTGCAGGGCGCCGGCCTGCAACTGACCGATGTCGGCTATCGCGGCGGCGCGCCGGCGGTGCAGGGCGTGCTGGCGAACGAGACGCCGATGATCGTGCAGGCCGCCTCCGGCGTGCTGCCGCTGATCCTGGCCGGGGAGCTGAAGGCGCTGGCGATCTCGACGCGCGATCGCAGCCCGGTGGCGCCGGCCATCCCGACCTTCCGCGAACAGGGTTTTCCCGATTACGAGGTGTATGAACACATCGCGCTGCAGGGCCCGGCCGGGCTGCCGGACGCCATCATCAGCCGCGCCAACGCCCTGGCGAAGGCCGCGATGGAAGCCCCCGATACCCGCGAACGCCTGGGCGCGCTGGCCGTTGTGCCGGTGGTCGGCAGCCCGGCCGATTGGCCCGCCTATTTCGCATCGGAGAACGCAAAGTGGCGGGGCATCATCCGCAGCCGCAACATCACGCTCCAGTAAGAGGAGCCCACACGGCACCGGGATGCGCTATGCGTGCCCCGGCGCCTGAAGGGATTTCAAAGCATGCAGCGGTCGATCGCCACGGTCTGTCTTTCGGGAACACTCCCGGACAAGCTCGAATCGGCGGCCGCTGCGGGGTTCGAGGGGGTGGAGATCTTCGAGCAGGATCTCCTCGCCATCGATGGATCGCCAGCCGATGCCGGAAGGATGGCCGCCGATCTTGGCCTGGCCATCACCATCTTCCAGCCCTTCCGCGATTTCGAAGCGATGCCGGAGCCCGCGCGAGCGCGGAACATGGACCGCGCGGAGCGGAAATTCGACACCATGCAGGCGCTGGGGACGGACCTCCTCCTCGTCTGCTCCAACACCCAGGCCGCCGCGATCGACGACCCCGCCCGCGCCGCCGCCGACCTGCGGGAGATGGCGGAGCGGGCTGCGAAGCGCGGATTGCGGGTGGGGTTCGAGGCGCTGGCCTGGGGCCGGCACACCAGCCGATGGCGCCAGGCCTGGGATATCGTGCAACGCGCCGACCATCCGGCACTCGGCCTGATCCTCGACAGTTTCCACACCCTCTGCCTCGGCGAAGACCTGGCGGGGCTGTCGACCACAGTGCCACCCGAGAAGCTGTTCTTCCTGCAATTGGCGGATGCGCCGAAGCTGTCGATGGATGCGCTGTCCTGGTCCCGTCATCACCGGCTGTTCCCGGGCCAGGGGGAGCTGGATGTCGCGGGCTTCCTGAAGGACACGCTGGCGGCAGGCTATGCGGGACCGATCTCGCTCGAGATCTTCAACGATGAATTCCGCGCCGCACCCTCCCGCCGCATCGCCCGCGATGGGCTGCGGAGCCTGGTCTGGCTGGCGGAAAAGGCGGGCATCGCGCCGCTGCCGGCGCTGCCGAGGCTCTCGGGCGTCGAATTCGTGGAATTCGCGGTGGATGAAACCGCCCGCGCCGAACTCGCCGCCTTCATCGCGACGCTCGGCTTCCGCCGCGCCGGGACGCACAAATCCAAGGCCGTGGAACTGTGGCGCAATGGCGGGGCGAATATCGTCCTGAACGTGGAGCCGGACAGCGCGGCCGCCGAACGCTTCGCCCAGCTTGGCCCGACCGTCTGCGCCATGGCGCTGCGTGTCGATGACCCCGGCCGCGTCATCGCGCGGGCCGAGGCGCTGCGCTGCCCGACCTTCCGGGAGCGCGTCGGCGACGGCGAACGCCGCATCCCCGCGGTGCGGGCGCCGGATGGCACGCTGGTCTACCTCGTGCAATCGCCAAGCCCGGCGCCGATTTGGGAGGATGATTTTCACCTGCTCCCCGATGCGGGGGACAAGGCGGGCAAGCTGACCGGCATCGACCACGTCGCCCAGGCGCTGACACCGGGGATGCTGGACAGCTACGTGCTGTTCCACCGCGCCCTGTTCGGGCTGGAGCCGGATGCGCTCTGGGAATTGCCGGACCCCTACGGGCTGGTCCGGTCCCGCGCCTTCACCGGGGGCAATGGCACCGTGCGGCTGCCGCTGAATGTCTCGGAAAGCACGCGCACCGGCACGGGGCGCTTCGTCTCGGCGCTGGCTGGCGCGGGGGTGCATCACATCGCCTTCGCCACGGCGGATGCGGCAGCGGTGATGGATGCGGCGGCAGCCCGCGGCGCGCCGCTGCTGGATATCCCCGAGAACTACTACGAGGATCTCGCCGCGCGCTTTGGGCTGGAGGAGGAGGCCCTGTCGGGCCTGCGCGAGCGCCACCTGCTGTTCGACCAGGACGGCACCGGCGGCATCCTCCTGCACGCCTATACCGCGCCGTTCCAGGACCGCTTCTTCCTGGAGATCACGGAGCGGAAAGGCGGCTATGCCGGCTTCGGCGCGATCAACGCAGCGGCGCGCATGGCCGCGCAGCAGCGCGGCCGCGGCCGGTAGGCGTCACGCCGCGGCCTGCGCCTCATCCGCTGCCGCCGGGAGCGTGATGCGGAAGACGGCGCCCAGCCCTTCATTCCCGGCGGTGATGGTGCCGCCCATGCCGGTCACCAGGCCATGGCAGATAGACAGGCCGAGCCCGGTGCCGCGATCCGCCCCCTTTGTGCTGACAAAGGGCTGGAACAAGCGCGCCAGTACCGACGCGGGCAGCCCACCGCCGGTGTCGGAGACAGTTATTCGCACTACGCCCGCAGCCCGGTCAGTCGCCGCCTCCACGGTGATGCGGTGCGGCCCCGCGCCCCCGTTCTGAACCACCGCGTCGCGCGCATTCATGATCAGGTTCGTTAGCACCTGTTCCAGCGCCACGAGGTGCCCCAGCACCAGCGGTGGCGGATCATCGAGCGTGATGACAAGATTCACCATCGCATCGCGCAGGCTGCTGGCGGCCATGGACTGCGCGCCATCGATGGCGGCCGCCACGGCAACGTGTTGCGGCTGGCCGCCCACCTCCGGCCCGCGTGCGAAGCGCCGCAAGTGTTCGATCACCTCCCCCGCGCGCTGCGCATAGGTGATGATGCGCTGCAACCGCTGGCTCGCCGCCGCTGCATCGCCGCGTTCAACCGCCGCCTGGGTATTGGTGGCCGCCAGCGTGATGGCCTGCAGCGGCTGCTTCAGCTCATGCGCGAGCCCGGCCGACATCTCCCCCAGCGACGCCAGCCGCGCGCTGGTGATGGCGCGCGCCTTGGCCTCCCTCTCCGCTGTCACATCGGCGATGTAGCCGACGAGTTCGTAGCCCCCCCCGGGACGGCGATGCATCTTCGTCATCGTCATCACAACGGTGATCAGGCGCCCATCCGCGCAGCGCATCGTGTAGTCGCTGGTGACACCGCCAGTGACACCCTCGGTGGCCACCAGGGTGGCGATGTCGTCGGACAGGCGTTGCGGGTCGTCGATGATCGCCCGCAGGCCGCCAGATTGCACGATGCTGGCCATGGGCCAGCCCGTCAGCTGTTCCATCGCCCGGCTGACGAAGGTCTTCACCAGGGTGCCGTCGGCCCGGGTATGGCCGCGGAACACCACGACCGGGGCCGCGCTGAGCGTCTGTTCAAGCTCTTCCCGGGCGGCCTTCGCCCGCTGAGCGGCCTCATAGCGCACCGTCACGTCGCGGGTATGGCTGACCACCTCCCCACCCCCGCCGGGGCGGGCCGAGACGCGCGCCAGCACGGTGGACATCCAGCGATAGGATCCGTCGGGCTGGCGCAGCTGCCAGTCATACTCGGCGGAGCCCGTCTGCAGCGCCGTCGCGACGCAATCTTCGATCCAGGGCGTGCCGCTGCCGACATAAGGTGTCCAATCCGCCAGGCCGTTCAGCCGCCCATCGGACCATCCCGTCACCCGTTCCACGTCGCCACCGCGATAGAGCAGATAGGATGGCCGGCCTTCGCCCGGGCACTCACGCAGGGACAGAACCTGCGGCAGCCCCTTGTGCAGGCGCTCCACCTGCGCGCGTCCATGGCGCAGCGCTTCCGCCTCCACCCGCAGCCGGCTGGCACGGGACACGGCGGCGCCGCCGGCAACCGCCAAAAGCCCCGCCGCCAGCCCGCCCAGCACCGACAGGCGGATGGAATTGCGGAGCGTCGGGATGCCTTGCAGCTCCGCCTGCGCATCGATGGCGGCGAAGACCGCCAGGTTCGTGCCCGCCACCACGCGCGCGGAGCGGAACTGGTCCGCACCTGTGAAGGCACTGCGGCCGCGCGCGGTATAGCGCCCCTGCGCCTCCAGCGCCGCCGCCCAGGGAAAGCGGGCCTCGGGGATCGGGCCGATGCCGGGCACCGAGGGGCCAGGCGTTCCCGCCTGCGCCCGCGCCAGCAATTCGCCCTGCCGCCGGATCACAGAAACCACACCGCCGGCCCGCGTCACAAGCGGGGCCAGGGCCTGGGACATGTCCTCGGGCCGCACGCCCACCAGGACCACGCCGCCGAAGTCGCCCGCAGCATTCTGCAGGCTCTGCGCCGCCAGGATGATGGGGCCGCCCGCGCCCCGCCCGGCGAGCGGCGCGCTGAGAAAGGTGCCGCTGAAGCCATCCCGCAAGGCGATGAAATAGTCGCGGTCGCTCGCGTCGAACGAGGCCGAACCGACGATGGAGGACCAGCGCAGCCTGCCATCCTCCGCCAGGATCACCACGCTGCGGAAGGGTGTGCGCCGCTCACCCCGGTCGCGGACGAGGAGGCGCAGCGTCGTCTCCAACTGCGCGCGCAGGCTGGCCTCCGCCACGGGATCCATCAGGGCCCATTGCTGTGCCATGAGTTGGAGCGTCGCCATGTCGTCGAGATTGCGGAGAACCAACTGCTCCGCAACGCTCGCCGCCGCCTCGGCGCGTTCCAGCGCCATGCCGGTCTGCAGCGCTTCCTGTTTCTCCACAAAACGGTCGCCAACGACCCAGGCCGACGCCGCGCCCGCAATCACGGCGACAGTCGCGGCGGCGATCAGGATCGGGTGAAAAAATTGCAACCTGGAAAATCTGAAAATCACCTAACATCATCACTCGAATTTTATGACCATGCTCTTAACCGTGCTCATAGCGACAAACAAGTTCTTCCCATATTTTCTTATTTTTTGAGCTCCTCTGCGCGAAATAATGCGGTTTTCCTGGCCCAGAACAGCCACCCCACCGCTGCCGGCGCTGCCAATAGTTTCGCGGGTGGTGTTGCTGGCCCCTACGCCACGACCTGGACGCGGCGTGGTCCAGACCCCCCGTGAATTGCGCCCTGGGCGGGCAGGCGTCACTCTCCGGCCGAATGACCCCCCCGCACCTTCCCCCCGCGCCGACCCGCCAAGCGTGGCTCGTGCTCGGCGCCTGCTTCCTCACCTTCAGCATCGGCGCCAGCCTGATGCATTCCTACACGGTCTTCCTGCTGGCCTTCATCGCCGAATTCGGCTGGACCCGAGCGCAGACTTCGCTCGCCTATTCCGTGGCGCAATTCGTCGGCGGCATTTCCTCCCCCGGTGTGGGCTTCATGGTGGACCGGCTGGGGTCGCGGCGGATGGTGCTGATGGGCGGCATCCTGCTGACGGTGGGGCTGATCGGCGCGTCGCAGGCGAATGAGTTGTGGCAGATCGTGCTGCTCTACGGCGTGGTGATGACGGTGGGGGCGAATTGCGTTGGTATGCTGGTCTTCGTGCCGCTCGTCTCCGCCAATTTCCAGCGGCATCGGGGGCTGGCGATCTCGATCCTGCAATCCGCCAACGCCTTCGGACGCGCTGTGTCGGCGCCGGTCAGCCAGATCCTGATCAGCGGTGTCGGCTGGCGCGGCGCCTATATGATCGAGGCGGCGGCCATGGCAATCGTCGTGCTGCCGCTGGCGGCACTGTTCCGCAAGCCGACGCGGATCCCGGCCGCGCCGCCGAAGGCCAGCGCCGATGCGCCACCGCAGCGGGAATGGACGCTGCGGGCGGCGTCACGGACGCGGCAATTCTGGTTGCTGTTCCTGGTCTATATGCTGACCAGCGTCGGCAGCTTCTTCGTCTCCCTCCACCAGATCGCCTTCGCCGTCGATATCGGCTTCGACGGGCTCTACGCCGCCTCCGTGCTTGGCGCGGGCGCCTTCCTGGCGCTGCCTGGGGTGATCCTGACGGGGACGCTGTCCGATTACATCGGGCGGGAGAAATCGGCGCTGATCGCCTATGCCATCTCGATCGTCGGCATCCTCTGCGCGCTGGCGATCGAGACGGCGGACCAGCATCTGCTGCTGTGGCTGCATGCCTGCCTGTTCGGGCTGACCTGGGGCGCGCGCGGGCCGGCCATCACGACGAAGACGGCGGATCTGTTCGCGGGGCCGCGGCTTGGCACCATCTTCGGCGTCATCACCATGGGATCGGGGCTGGGGGCCGCGATCGGGTCCTGGGGTGCGGGCTTCGTCTTCGACATGACGGGCAGCTACCGCGTGGCGTTCTGGCTGGCGATCGCCGCCTATGTCGGCGGCTCCGCCGCCTTCTGGAGCCTGCGTCGCTACAAGTAGCCCGGTTGCCGGGCGGCGCGCCCCGGCGCAGCATGGCGTCAATCAGGCTGGAGGAAATGCCATGCAACGGGCCAAGAGAAGTCGCGCGCTGCGCGTCGCGGCAGGGGTCGCAGTGGCGATGGGCGGCATGGCCGCCACGCCCGCGGATGCTCGCATCACCCGCATCGAGATCACGAGCGTGCAGCCCGCCTTCGGCGGTGCGGCCTTCGGCACCGTCGGCGGGTATGAACGCGTCATCGGCCGCGCGCATGGGGAGGTTGATCCCGCCCATCCCGGCAACGCCATCATCCAGGACATCGCCCTCGCCCCGCGCAACGCCCGTGGGATGGTGGAATACGCGACGGATGTGGAAATCCTGCGCCCGGCGGCGCGCGACGCAGGCAATGGCGTGCTGTTCTTCGATGTCGTCAATCGCGGCGGCAAGCGGTTGCTGTCGCTCTACAACGGCGCGCCGGTCAGCAACGAGCCTTCGAACCCCGGCGACGGCTTCCTGATGCGGCAGGGCTACACGCTGATCTTCTTCGGCTGGCAGCCGGATATCCTGCCGGGTGCCGGACGGATGACGATGCAGGTGCCGGTGGCGCGCCATGCCGATGGCAGCCCCGTGACCGGCGTGGTGCGCAGCGAGATCGTGGTGCAGCAGGCCGCGAATACGGTGCTGCTATCGACCGGCAGCTTCACCGGCATGACGCATGCCCCCTACCCCACCGCCGCCACCGACCACCGCGCCGCCTTCCCCGATGGCTTCCGCCCTACCCTGACGATGCGCGCCCGCGCCGAGGTGCCGCGGCAGGAGGTGCCGGCGGATCGCTGGCGCTTCGCCGATTGCGACGGCGCCGCGCCGGTGCCGAGCGAGACGCGGCTCTGCCTCGATGGCGGGTTCCAGCCCGGCGTGATGTACGAACTGATCTATCGCGCGAAGGACCCGACGGTGCTCGGCCTGGGCTATGCGGCGATGCGGGACCTGCCGGCCTTCCTGCGCCATTCGCGCGCGGATGACACGGGCACCCCGAACCCCGCCGCCCGGGCGGATGGCGCGGTGCAGACCACGGTGATCCACGGCACCAGCCAGTCCGGGCGGAACATGCGGCTTTTCCTGCATCTCGGCTTCAACCGGGATGAGGCGGGGCGCATCGCCTATGACGGGATGATCCCGCATGTCGGCGGCGGGCTGGCGGCGATGAATATCCGCTTCGCCCATCCCGGCCGCGCCTGGGGCCAGCAGATCGACAACCTCTACCCCGCCTATGACTACCCCTTCGCCTATACGCGGGTGGCGGACCCGATCACCGGGCGCAATGCCTCGGTGCTCGATCGCTGCGAGGCGACGGCGACCTGCCCGCGCATCTTCCATGTCGCCACGGCATTGGAGATGTGGGAGGGCCGGCAGAGCCTGGGGCTGACGGACCCGCTGGGCCAGCGGGACCTGGTGGAGCCCGCGAATGTGCGGACCTACATCATGGCCAGCACCCAGCACAGCGCCGCCGGCACCCTGCCGCGCCAGGCACCCTTCGGCCTGTGCCAGCAGCAACCCAACCCGATGACGCATCTGCACACGATGCGCGCCCTGCTGACGGCGATGACGGGCTGGCTGAAGGACGGGACGGCGCCGCCGGCCTCCGCCACGCCGCGCATCACCGAGGCGACGCTGGTGCGGGCAGAGGCCGTGAATTTCCCGCGCATCCCCGCCAATGGCTATGACGGCGTGCAGCGCCCGGCGGTGAAGTTCCTGGCCCTGACCAATCCGCTGCGGGCGATGGATTTCGGCCCTGCCTACAATAACGCCGACCTCACCGGCATCATCACCCAGGAACCGCCGCGCCTGGGTGAGCGGGAATATGGGCTGCTGGTGCCGCAGGTGGATGCCGATGGCAACGACATCGCCGGCATCCGCGCCGTGCACGCCCAGGTGCCGCGCGGCACCTATACCGGGTGGAACCTGTTCCGCGCCGGCTATTTCGAGGATGGGTTCTGCAGCCTGCAAGGCAGCTTCATCCCCTTCGCCGCAACGCGCGCGGAGCGTGAGGCCACGGGCGATCCACGCCCGAGCCTGGAGGAACGCTACCCCAGCAAGGAGGCCTATGTCGCCGCGATCCGCGACGCCACCGCCCGCCTTGTGGCGCAGCGCTTCCTGCTGGCGGAGGATGCCGGCCGCTTCGTGGCGGAGGCGGAGCGGGACGGGCTGCGGCCGCAGCGGTAGGAAGCAGCCTGCGGCCGCAGCGATAGGAAGCAGCCTGCGGCCGCGGTAGCACGCGCTACCGCTGGCGCAGGATGTAGTTGACGGTCAGCTCGATGGTGACGCCGTTCGGGTCGACCGGCGGCGGGAAGGCCGGCAGTTGCGCCCCGCTGAAGGGAAAGGTCGTCCCGTAGTTCAGCGAGGGGGAGCCGGAAGGCCCGATCAGGCGCACATCCCGCACCGTGCCATCCGCCGCCACCAACACCCGCACCTTCACGGAACCGGATTCCTGCAAGGCGATGGCGCGCTGGGGATAGCGGATATTCTGGTCGAGCCAGCGCCGGAACGCCGCGCGCCAATCGGCGCCGACCTGCGCGCCGGTGACGCGCACCAGCGGATCCGCACTGGCCGCACCTTCCGCGAGGCGGGGATCGACGGTGAGGTCGAGCCCCTGCGCCTGGCGCCGCCCCGCCGGTGCCGCCGGCGGGGCGGGCCGGCCGAGTTGCACGCCGCCGGGCAGGAAGACCGCGCCAGGCGGGAAGGCCTGCACCGGCGCCTGGCGCGGCGTGGCTTGGGCCGGTGTGGGCCGGGGCTGTGTAGGCTGGGGCTGTGTAGGCTGGGCCGGTATGGGCTGGGCCGGTAGGGGCTGGGGCGCGGCCTGCCGTGCAGCGACGGGCTTATCGGGCGGTCGCGGTGGCACCGGCACGGCGGGCGTGGGTGGCACGGGGACCGATGGCGTGGGCGGAGAGGCCGCGGTCTCGCTGGTGGCCGAAACGGGTGGGGCTGGCGGCACCTCCAGCCCCGGCGGGGGCTCGGCCTCGGCCCGTTCGGGGCGCCCGCCTTCGAAAACCACCTCGAAAGACGGCGCGGGAGCGAGATCATTGAGCGATCGCTCGCGCCCAGCCTCGATCAGCAGGACCGCAAGCAGCACCGCGTGCAGCAGCAGCGAGGCGGCCCACCAGATGGCCACCCATCGCGAACGGCGCCCTGCCGGCCGGCGGGATGACAGGGTGGCAGCCGACCGGGCGAACACCGGCTCCCGCCGCACGACAGGCGGTCGCCCGGCCCCGAAGCGGGGAATCGGGTGATGCTGGGGGCTGGGGCGCGGCGTCTCTGACAAGACCCTGGGCATAGCCCATCCCGCCCCAGCGCGGGAGGAAAGCCCGCGTGACGAAATGTGCCCCTACTCCCCCTTGGCAGGGCGGCGCGCGGTGCCGCCGCGTGCCCGAAGGCCGTTGACGCGCCGGCAGGGTTTGTCGCACTATCATAAACGAAGGACGGCGTCCTGCAATGCGAGACGACCATCTCGCACCGCAGAGGCCCAAAGGGTAGCCCTCGGGGTCGCCCGCACGACAAGGGGTAGGGAACGACGTGCCAGACCATGCACAGACCGCGCCTGGCGCAGCCCCCGCGGCGATGGGCGGCTATTCGCTCGCTGTCGATATCGGCGGCACATTCACCGATGTCGTGCTGCGACACGCCTCCGGCGCTGCCGTCACGGACAAGACGCTGACGACGCACAAGAACCTGCTGGAAGGCTTCTTCCGGGCGGTCGATCTCGCCCTCGACAAGGCCGGCATCGGGCCGGCGGCGGTGACCGAGGTGACGGTCCATGCGACCACCCTGGTGACCAATGCCGTCATCGAGCGCCGTGGCCCGCCGACCGCCCTGCTGACCACCAAGGGCTTCCGCGACGTGCTCAGCATTCGCAACGAGCATCGCTACGACATGTTCGACCCGCAGATCGAGTTCCCCGATCCGCTGGTGCCGGCCAGGCTGGTCTTCGCCCTCGATGAGCGCGTGCTCGCGACGGGCGAGGTGTTGAAGCCGGTGGAGGCTGCCGAAGCCGGCGATGTCGCCCGCACGATGCAGGCTGCGGGCGTGCAGGCCGTGGGCATCTGCCTGCTCAATGCCTATCGCAACGGCGTCAATGAACGCGCGGCGCGGGCGGCGATCCTGGCGGCGGTGCCGGGAATGGAGGTGACGCTCTCCTCCGAGGTGTCACCGCAGATCCGCGAATATCCCCGCGCCTCGACCACGGTGCTGAACGCCTATACCCAGCCGATCGTCGCCCCCTACCTCGCGGCGCTGTCGGCGGAGCTGGTGCGGCGGGGGTTCCCGAACCGCCCGCTGATCATGCTGTCGAATGGCGGCGTGGTGGGCACGTCCGTCGCCGGCGCCTTCCCGGTGCGGATGATCGAGAGCGGCCCGGCCGCCGGCGCCCTGGCCGCCAGCCATTTCGCCGAGGTTCTGGGGCTGGACCGGCTGCTTTCCTTCGACATGGGCGGCACCACGGCCAAGGCCTGCCTCATCACGGACAGGAAGCCGCTGGTGGCGGGCGAGTTCGAGGTGGATCGCCGCTACCGCTTCAAGCCGGGCAGCGGCTTTCCCATCACCATCCCGGCCGTCGACATGATCGAGATCGGCGCCGGTGGCGGGTCCATCGCGCGGGTCGACAATCTCGGGCTGCTGAAGGTCGGGCCACGCAGCGCCGGGTCCGAACCCGGGCCGGTCTGCTACGGGCGCGGCGGCACGCAGCCGACGGTGACGGATGCGGATGTCGTGCTCGGCCTGCTGGATGCGGATCGCTTCCTCGGCGGCGACATGAAGCTGGACCGCGCGGGGGCAACGGTGGCGCTCGGGCTTCTCGGCGAGAAGCTGGGCACCGATGCGGTGGCGACGGCGCGCGGGGTGTTCGAGGTTGTGTGCGAGCAGATGGCGGGTGCGGCGCGCGCCCATGCCACGGATCGTGGCATCGACTGGCGCGGCCTGCCGATGCTGGCCTTTGGCGGTGCCGGGCCCGTGCATGCCTGCCGCGTCGCGGAACTGCTGGATTGCCGGCACCTGGTATTCCCGCCGATGGCCAGCGTGCTGTCCGCCTTCGGCACGCTGGTTTCCCCCGTGCGGCTCGACCTCGTGCGGTCCGCGCTCTCACCGCTCGCGACGCAGGATTGGAACGCGGCGCGGGGGCTGGTGGAGGGGATGGCCGATGAAGGCCGCGCGGCGCTCGCCGAAGCGGGTGTCGCCGCTGCCGATGCGACGCTCGAACTCGCGGTGGATTGCCGGTATCGCGGCCAGCAGAACGAGGTGACGACCGACCTGCCCCTGGCCGTGCTGCAGGCCGGCGATGCCGCGGCGATGCGGGAGGCCTTCGAGGCCGCCTATGAGACGCTGTATGGCATCCGCCTGCCGGAGGTGCCGGTGGAGGTTGTGACCTGGCGGCTCGCGGCGCGCGGGCCGCTGCCGGTGGCGAACCCCTCCCCCCTCGCGGGCGGGAAAACGGCAAGCCCGCGCACGCATCGGCCGGTGGCGGTGGAGCCGGGCGTGCCGATGGTGCCGGTCTATGACCGCGCCGCGCTGGCGGTCGGGCAGCAGGTGGCCGGGCCGGTCATCATCGAGGAACGGGAGACGACGCTGGTGGTGCTGCGCGGCTGGGTGGCCAGCGTGCACGAAACCGGCGCGGTGATCGCGGAGCGCACCCCATGAGCAACCTCGACGGCATTGCGCTGGAAATCCAGTGGTCGAACCTGATCGCGACCGTCACCGAACAGGCCCGCGCGCTGCAGCGCATCGCTTTCAGCCCCATCGTGCGGGAGGCTGGCGACCTCGCCACCGCACTGTTCGACCGGCGCGGGCGGATGGTGGCGCAGGCCGTCACCGGCACGCCGGGGCACATCAACAGCCTCGCCGCGGCCGGCCAGCATTTTGTGCGTGCCTTCCCGCGAGATACGCTCTCGCCCGGTGACGTTCTCATCACCAATGACCCGTGGCTGTCAGCGGGCCACTTCTTCGACATCACGGTGATGACGCCGGTGTTTCGCGGCGCGAGCTGTATCGGCTTCTTCGGCAGCACCATCCACCACACCGATATCGGCGGCTATGGCGTCGGTGCAGGGGCGCGGGACGTGCATGAGGAAGGGCTGTGGATTCCGCTGGCCAAGCTCTACGAGAAGGGCGTGGCGAATGCGTTGCTGTTCGACATCATCCGCCACAACGTCCGCACGCCCGATCATGTCGCTGGCGACCTGGCGGCGCAGGTGGCGGCGGGGCGGGTTGGCGCGGAACGGCTGAATGCGCTGTGCGACCGCGCGGGCTTCGAGGATATCGAGGCGTTGTCGGATGCCATCATCGACCGATCCGAGGAAGCGACGCGGGAGAGCATCCGCAAGCTCACCCCCGGCACCTATCTCGGCGAGAGCGTCTTCGACGTGCCGGGCGGGTTGCAGATCACGCTGAAGGCCGCTGTGACGGTGGATACGGAGGCGGGCGACCTCATCATCGATTTCACCGGCAGCAGCCCGGAAGCGCCGATCGGCATCAATGTCGTGCTGAACTACACCGCGGCCTATGCGAATTTCGCCGTGCGCGCCTGCCTCGACCCGGACCTGCCGAACAACTACGGTAGCCTGTTCCCGGTGAAGGTGCGGGCACCCGAGGACAGCATCGTCAATTGCCGCTATCCCGCGCCGGTCAATGCGCGCCACGTCGTCGGCATGTATGTGCCCTTCCCCGTGCTGAAGGCGCTGCACCAGGTGATGCCGGATCGCGTGCTGGCGGAGGGCTCGGGCGCGGTCTGGACCATCCAGATCCAGGGCAAGGACGATGAGGGCCGGCCCTTCACCTCCTCGATGTTCAACTACTCCGGTGGCATGGGCGCGCGGCGGGAGAAGCCGGGGCTGGATGCGACCTGCTATCCCACCGGCGTCGCGGCGGTGCCGGTGGAAGTGCTGGAAGCGGCGATGCCCATCGTCTTCACGCGCAAGGAATTGCGGCCGGGCTCGGGTGGGGCCGGGCGGCAGAAGGGCGGCGACGGGCAGTTGATCGGGTTCCGCATGCGGACCAACGATCCCTGGCTGCTGAATGTGGTGGCGAGCCGCACCGAGCTCGGCCCGGAAGGGCTGGAAGGCGGCGATCCCGGCCTGCCCGGGCGCTTCCTGGTGAACGGCAAG
>CANJXD010000043.1 GCA_947478535.1 Acetobacteraceae bacterium | reverse complement strand
GCAATCAGATCCATAGCCAACACCCCAGATTCTCCAGCGCAAAGGCCGGATGATCGCATGACCCTGGGTGGAAACTTTTGGACGCTGTTTACCCAGGGAATCTGGAAAGATTTGCACGCTGTTTTGCAAAGACGCGGATCGAGGCGACGGAAGCGGCGGAGACCGAATGGGTTTCCCATGTCGCGGAGGTCGCGAGCCGCACGCTCTTTCCCCGCGCCAATTCCTGGTACATGGGCGCCAATATCCCGGGCAAGCCGCGCGTCTTCCTGCCCTATGTCGGCGGCTTCGTGGCCTATAGCGGGATCTGCACGAAGATCGTGGCGGAGGGCTACAAGGGCTTCGCCCTCAGCTGACCCGGCACGCCTCCGCGATCGCCGCAGCGCAGCCGGCGATCGCGGCCTTCGCGGTATCCACCAGGTTCAGCATGCGCGCGAAGCCATGCGGCAGGCCGTCGATGCGGTGCAACGCCACGGGCACGCCAGCGGCCTGCAAGCGCGCGGCGTAGTCCTCACCCTCATCGCGCAGCACGTCGTATTCGGCGGTGAGGATATGGGCGGGCGGCAGGCCGGCCAGGCTCGCCGCGCGGATCGGGGCAATGCGCGGATCGGCATGCAGCGCCGCAGGGGCATAGAGGTCGAAGAACCATTCCATGTCCCGCGTCAGCAGGATCAGCCCCTCGCCATACTCGGCGTAGGACGCGCGCGTCACGTCGCAATCCGTGACGGGATAGATCAGCACCTGCAGCACCGGCCGTACTTCCCCCCGCAGCGTCTGGGCCACCACGGCCGCGAGGTTGGCCCCGGCACTGTCCCCGGCCAGCACCAGCGGCAGCGCCCGGCCGCCGAATTCGGGCTGTGCCGCCGCCGCCCAGCGCACGGCATCCTCCGCATCCTCCAGCCCCGCGGGGAAGGGGTGTTCCGGGGCCAGGCGGTAATCCGGCATCAGCACGGCGCAGCCGCTGCCCGCCACCAGCGCGCGCGCCACATGGTCGAAATCCTCCAGCGCGCCAAGCGCCCAGCCGCCGCCATGGAGGTAGACCACCATGCCCGCCGGCGCGCCTTCCGGCATCAGCAGCCGCGCCGGCAGCGCGCCGCCGCGCGTCGGGATGGTGATGTCGGCCACCGCGCCGACCGCAGGCCCTGCGCCATACACGGTGCGCGCCGCCGCCATCATCGCCCGCGCTTCCGCCGGCGTGCCGGCCGAGAGCGGCGGGCGCCCGAGCTTGCGCATCTGGGCGAGCATCGCCTCGATCACGGGGTGCAGCGGCATCAGGGCCTCCCTCAATCGCCGCACGGCTTTCCCCGCGCGGCCGTCGTCACGGTATTGTCGCAGCGGGGCCTATCGCCCGGCGCGCACCAGCCGACCCGGCAGGGCGCCGGTCGCCACACCCTCGCGATAGGTGACGGCGCCGGCCACGAGGGTCGCGACATAGCCATCGGCGCGTTGCAGCAGCCGCCGACCGCCCGCCGGCAGGTCATGCACCATCACCGGTGCCCGTAGCGCCAGGCGATCGAAGTCGATCACGTTGATATCGGCCCGCATCCCGGGCGCCAGCACGCCGCGGTCCATCAGCCCCGCCGCGCGCGCGGTATCGGAGGTGAGGCGCCGGACCAGCTCCGGCAGCGGGAAGCGCGCCTCCTTCCCATCCCGCCCCCAATAGGTCAGCAGGAAGGTCGGGAAGCTGGCATCGGAGATGAAGCCGACATGCGCCCCGCCATCGGACAGGCCGACAATGGCGTTGGGATGGCGCAGGCATTCCGCCGAGGCGTTCAGCGTGAAATCCGCATAATTCGTCAGCGGCGCGAACAGGAACCCCGTGCCACCCTCGCCCGTGAGGAAATCATAGGCGACCTCCGCCGCCGGGCGGCCTTCCCGCGCCGCACGGCCGGCGATGGAGGCTTCCCGCGGCGGCGCGTAGTCCGGCGGATCACCGAAGGGGAACATGCGGTCATAGGTGAGCCGCGCCATCAGCGGGAAGGTGCTCTCCTTCAGCGGGTCTTCCGCCAGGATGCGCGCGCGCGTCGCCGGGTCCCGCATCGCCTGCACGCGCTCGGCCAGCGGCAGAGGCGCGAGGGCCTTGTAGGACGGCGTGCCGGAAAACGGGTTCTGGCTGCCCTGCAGCCCGAACAGGATGCCGATCGGGCGCGGCGGGAAGACCGGGCGGATGCTCTGCCCCTCGGCCGAGGCCTCGTCGCTCAGCGCCAGCAGGTCCCGGAAGGCGGTGGTCCGGTCATGCCGCGCGGTCAGGGAGAAGACCAGCGGGCGCCCACTGGCCTGCGCTACGCGACGGAGCATGTTGAACTCGGTCGCCATGTCGGGGACGTAGAAATCCGACACCACTTCGAGGAAGCCGTGCCCGGCTTCGCGCAGACCCATGGCGATGCCCGTCAGCTCCTCCTCCTGCGCCAGCAGGGTCGGCGTCGGGTCGCCCTTGATGGTCTTGTGGCTGATGGTGCGGGAGGTGGAGAAGCCGAAGGCGCCGGCGCGGATGGCTTCGGCCGCCAATTCGCGCATACGGGCGATATCCTCGGGCCGCGCATTCTCGAGCCGCAGCGCGCGTTCGCCCATGACATGCACGCGCAGTGCGCCATGCGGCAGCAGGGCGCAAAGGTCGATGTCGCGAGGCCGCGCATCGAGGCAGTCGAGGTATTCGGGGAAGCTTTCCCAGCGCCAGTCCAGCCCCTCATGCAAGCAGGGGCCGGGGATGTCCTCCACCCCCTCCATCAACTCGATCAGGCGGTCATGGTCATCGGGGCGCACCGGCGCGAAGCCGACGCCGCAATTGCCCATCACCGCCGTCGTCACGCCATGGAAGGTGGAGGGCTGCATGTGGGAATCCCACATCGCCTGGCCGTCATAATGCGTGTGGATATCGATGAAGCCGGGCGTGACGAGCAGGCCGCGCGCATCGATCTCCTCCGCCCCGCGACCGATGATGGTGCCGATGGCGGCGATGCGGCCACCACTGATGGCGAGGTCCGCCTGATAGGGCTCGGCGCCCGTGCCATCGAGGAGGCTGCCGCCACGGATGACGAGGTCGAAGGCTGCGGGCATGACGGGCTTCCTAATCCAGGCTGATGCGGCGCTCACGGATCACGCGGCCCCATTTTTCCCGCTCATTGGCGAGGTAGCGCGCCGTCTGTTCCGCCGTCATCGGGGCCTGGATCAACATGCCCTGCGGTTCGAACCGCGCGCGCAGGCTGCCCTCGGTGATGATGCCGTTGAGGCTGCGGCGCAGCCGATCCGAAACCGCCACGGGAAGCCCGGCGGGGGCGGCGATACCGATCCAGGTATTGCTGTCGAAGCCGGGGAGCCCGGCTTCCGCCAGGGTCGGCATCTCCGGCAGGGAGGAGACGCGGCGGGAGGTGGAAACGCCGATGGCGCGCAGCCTGCCATCGGCGAGGAAGGGCAGCGCGGTGGGCACGGTATCGAACACCGCCGTCACATCGCCGGACAGCACCGCCGTCAGCGCCGGCGCGCCGCCGCCATAGGCGACATGGGTGAACTCGACGCCGCTCATCAGCGAGAGCATTTCCCCTGGCAGGTGGTTCGCCGTGCCGACACCCGAGGAACTGTAGGTCATCTGCCCCGTGCGCCGCGCCTCGGCGATGAACTCGCGCAGGTTGGTGGCCGGCACACGCGGGTTCACCACCAGCACGAAGGGCGTCTCCATCAGGATGGAGAGCATCGTCAGGTCGCGTTCCGCGTCATAGGGCATGGAACTGCGCAGCAGCCCGTTCAGCACAATGTTGCTGAGGGTGGAGAGTAGCAGCGTATGCCCATCCGGCGCCGACCGCGCGACGAATTGCGTGCCGAGCATCAGGGAGGCACCGGGCCGGTTTTCCACCACCACGGGCTGGCCGAATTCGGTCTGCATGGACTGGGCGACGTGGCGCGCCACCTGGTCACCCACGCCACCAGGCGGCACGGGGACGATGATGCGGATCGGCCGGTCAGGGAAGGCGGGCTGCCCGGCGGCAGGGACAGCCGGGCCGGTGATGCCCAGCAGCAGGCAGCCGAGCAGAGCCACGGCACGGCGGATGATGCGTCGCATGGCGTTTCCTTCTCGTCCCTGGCTTGCCGCAGGGACCCTGCTCCGCGCCGGGGCGAAACCAGTCCGACGCAAATATTACCCAGCAGTATGTCACGCAGTCAGCGTCCGGCAAACGGGTTTGTCACGCAGAAGTGGGGATTCTGCCGGCTGGCCAGGGGCGGTTCCCCGTGACGGGATGAGAGCCACTGATGGCAGACCCGCGCCCGCCGCGGCTTCACGGCAGGGAAGGCGGCGCCCATATCGAAAGCGGCATGACAGATCTTCCCAGCACCTTCCTGGAGCCCCCAGCACGGCCCCCAGCGCATCCAGCCGCCATCGTCCTGACCGGGCTCCACAAGCGCTTCGCCGCCGGCGGCACACTTGCCCTCGACGGCGTCTCGCTCTCGGTGGTGCAGGGGGAAGTCTTCGGCATCGTCGGCCGGTCGGGCGCCGGCAAATCGACGCTCATCCGCTGCGTCAACCTGCTCGAACGGCCGGATGCGGGCGGGGTGGAGGTGCTCGGCGCCGACATGCTGGCTCTGGACGAGCCGCGCCTGCGCGCGGCACGGCGCGGCATCGGCATGGTGTTCCAGCACTTCAACCTGCACAGCAGGCGCACGGTGGCGGAAAACATCGCTTTCCCGCTCGAAGTCGCCGGCCTGCCCCGCACCGAACGTCAGGCCCGGGTCACGGAGATCCTGCCGCTGGTGGGGCTGGAGGAGAAGCGCGATGCTTATCCCGCGCAGCTTTCCGGCGGGCAGAAGCAGCGCGTCGGGATCGCCCGCGCCCTTGCATCGCGCCCGCGTCTCCTGCTGTGCGACGAGGCGACCAGCGCGCTGGACCCGGAGACGACGCAGGAAATCCTGGCCCTGCTGCGGTCGCTCCGGGACCGGCTGGACCTGACGGTGCTGCTCATCACGCATGAGATGGGGGTGGTGAAGGCGGTGTGCGATCGCGTCGCGGTGATGGAAGCCGGGCGCGTCATCGAACAAGGGCTCGTCTTCGACGTCTTCACCCGTCCCGCCCATCCGACGACGCGCCGCTTCGTGGCGGAGGTCATCGGCCATGCCGTGCCCGCGGGCACCGTGGCGCGCCTGCCCGCCCCGGCGGTGGGGCAGGTGCGGCGCCTCGTGCAGGTGGTCTTCGCGGGGCCGAACAGCACCCGCGCGGTGGTCAGCGAAGCGAGCCGCGAATTTGGCATCGACATCAACATCATCTCCGGCCGCGTCGACGCCATCGCCGGGGAGCCGTTCGGCGTCATGGCGCTCGCGGCCTATGGTTCGGCGGAGCGGGTCGAGGCAGGGTTGGACTGGTTTCGAGCGTTGGGCCTCGACGTCACGGAGATCGCGCCATGAGCTGGCTGACGCCCGCGTTGCAGGAGCTGATGCTGGAAGCGCTGTGGCAGACGGCGCTGATGGTAGGCGTCAGCGCCGCCATCTCCGCCGTGCTCGGCCTGCCGATCGCGCTGCTGCTGCATGCCACGGGGCCGGACGGACTGCGCCCCGCACCGCTGATCAACCGGCCGGTCGGGCTGCTGGTGAATGCGACACGGTCCACGCCCTTCATCATCCTGATGGTGGCGATCGTGCCCTTCACCCGCCTACTGGCCGGTACCTCCATCGGCACCACCGCGGCCATCGTCCCCCTGGCCATCGCCGCCACCGCCTTCCTCGCCCGGCTGTTCGAGAATGCGCTGCGGGAGGTGGACAAGGGCGTCATCGAGGCCGCGCGGGCCATGGGGGCCACGCGGTTGCAGATCATGCTGAAGGTGCTGGTGCCGGAAGCGCTGCCCGGGCTGATCGCCGCGACGACGGTGGCGCTGGTCTCGCTCGTCGGATTTTCCGCCATGGCCGGGGCGATCGGCGGCGGCGGCCTCGGTGACCTCGGCATCCGCTTCGGCTACCAGCGTTTCATGCCGGAGGTGATGGCGACCGTCGTCATCATCCTGATCGTCCTGGTGCAGGGGCTGCAGTCCTTCGGGGACTGGCTGGTCCGCCGCACCTCCCACCGCTGAAGGAGCCCATACCCATGCTGTCACGCCGCCTGTTGCCCCTGGCCGCCCTCGCGGCGCCCAGCCTGCTCGGACGCCTCGCCCATGCCCAGACGCCGGAAATCGGCACCGCCCAGCGCCCCTTGCGCATCGGCGGCACCGCAGGCCCGCATTCTCAGGTGCTGGAGAAGGTGCGGGAGATTGCGGCCCGCGACGGGCTGGTCCTGCGGATCATCGAATTCCGCGACTACATCCAGCCCAACGCCGCGCTGGCCGCAGGCGATCTCGACGCGAACAGCTACCAGCACCAGCCCTTCCTCGACCAGCAGGTGCGGGACCGCGGGCTTCGGATCGTCAGCGCCGGCAAGACGCTGATCTTCCCGATGGGCATCTATTCGCGCCGCCACCGGGACCTGGCGGCGGTGCCGCAGGGCGGGCGCATCGCCATACCGAACGACCCGACGAATGGCGGCCGCGCGCTGGTGATCCTGGCGCGCAACGGCGCCTTCCGGCTGAGGGAAGGGGCCGATTTCAGCGCCTCGGTGGCCGATATCGTGGAGAACCCGCGTCGCCTGCGGGTGGTGGAACTGGAAGCCGCGCAGATTCCCCGCGTGCTGGATGAGGTGGAGGCCGCGGCCATCAACACCAACTTCGCCATCCCGGCGGGGCTGAACCCGGTGCGGGATTCGATCGCGCTCGAATCCTCCGAAAGCCCCTACGCCAACCTGATCGCGGTGCGGGAGCAGGACCGGGCCGCACCCTGGGTGCGGCGCCTCGTCGCGGCCTATCAGACGCAAGAAGTGAAGGACTTCGTGCAGACCACCTTCCAGGGCGCGGTGGTTCCGGCCTTCTGAGAGGGCGCCGTTGGCTCAGGCACGCCCGGCGGCGGGGTCACGTGACCCCGCCGCCGGTCCGGATCGGGTCTATCAGGGCAGCAGCACGGTGCTGCCCGTTGTCTTCCGGGCCTCAAGCGCCCGATGCGCGTCCGCCGCGTCCTTCAGGGCGAAGGTCTGATTGACGCGGATATTCACCGCCCCCTTGGCGACCACATCGAACAACGAGGCGGCGTGGGCTTCGAGGTCCTCGCGCTTCGAGGTGTAGGTCGCGAGAGTCGGGCGCGTCAGGTAGAGCGAGCCCTTGGCGGCGAGGATGCCGATATCGGTGGTCACCGGGCCGGAGGCGTTGCCGTAGGAGACCATCATCCCGTAGGGCGCGAGGCAGTCCAACGAGGTGGTGAAGGTGTCGCGGCCGACGCTGTCGAAGACCACGGGCAGCATGGCGCCGCCGGTGATGTCCTTGACCCGGGCGGGCAGCGTCTCGATGCCGACCACGACGTGGTCCGCGCCATGGGCCTTCACCAGGGCGGCCTTCTCCTCGGTGCTGACGCAGCCGATGACGGTGCAGCCGAGATGCTTCGCCCATTGCGTCATGATGAGGCCGACACCGCCGGCAGCCGCATGGATCAGGATGGTCTGGCCGGCCTGCACCTTGTAGGTGCGGGTCAGCAGGAAGCAGGCGGTCATGCCCTGAAGCATCATCGCCGCCGCCTGGTCGAAGGCGATGGCCTCCGGCACTTTCACCAGGCGGTCAGCCTTGATGGTGCGGGCTTCGGCATAGGCCCCGATGGGCGCCGTGGCGTAGGCGACGCGATCGCCGGGGACGACATTCGTCACACCCTCGCCGACGGATTCGACCACGCCCGCCGCTTCCATGCCGATCGTGGCGGGCAGGGAGGGGGCCTTGTAGAGGCCGGTGCGGAAATAGACGTCGATGTAGTTCAGCCCGACAGCCTTGTGGCGAACCAGGGCCTCACCCGGCTTGGGAGAGGGGAGGGGCACTTCCTCCCAGACCATCTTCTCGGGGCCGCCATATTCGTGGACGCGGATGGCATGGTTCATCGGGGTAGAGTCCCTGGGGATGGGGGGAAAAGCTCGGCCTGGGGGCCGCGGGGGGGTTGGTTCGCCCGGCGCTCGAGATCGAGCAGCAGGCGTTTGGTGGCGGGGCCCTCGCCGCCGGAATAGCCGCCAAGCCGTCCGGCTGCGGCCACCACGCGATGGCAGGGGATGAGGATCGGGATCGGGTTGGCCCCATTGGCCTGGCCGATGGCGCGGGCAGAGGTTCCAAGTGCTATGGCGAGATCACCATAGGACCGCGTCTCGCCGGGGGGAATGGCACGCAACGCGTCCCAGACCCGGCACTGGAAGGCGGAGCCGTAGGGAGCGAGAGGCAGATCGAAGCCAGCGCGCTTTTCGTCGAAATAATCCTGCAACTGGGTGACGGCTTCGCGCAGCAGGGGCGTGCGGTCCTGGTCGCGGCCGCGGCCCCAGTCGAGGGCGACGATGGCACCGTCCTCCTCGGAGAACGTCACCTCGCCGATGGGGGTGAGGCAGGAGAATTGGGGCATCGTTTCCGTCCAGGGCGCGCCATGCGCCACACTCAATGGGCTTTCGTCAAGCGGGGGGTAGCAAGCGATTGCAGCGGCTGCATTTCGCGGCGGAAGCAGCCTCCCTGGCGAGACGCTGGCGGCATCGCTACATGCACCGATGTACTGCCGATGGAGCCCTGCTTGACCGACGCCCCTGTCGCCGCCTCCGAGGCGGACCCGCCGCCCTACTTCACCGCCCATGTCTTCGTCTGCTGCAACCGTCGGCCGGATGGACACAAGCGCGGCTCCTGCGCCGCCCAGGGCAGCGAGGCCTTGAAAGACTACATGAAGGCGAGGGCCAAGGAGCTCGGCATCAAGGGCATCCGGGTGAATCAGGCGGGTTGCCTGGACCGCTGCGAGTTCGGCCCCACCCTGGTCATCTATCCCGAAGGCGTCTGGTACAGCCCGAAGACGCGGGAGGACGTGGACGAGATCCTGACCGCGCATCTCGTGGCGGGTGGCCGGGCGCGGCGCCTGATGCTGACGGAGCATGATGTCCCACCGCCGAAGGGGTGAGGCGACGGATCGCCGGCACGGCCTGATGTTTCACGTGAAACACTCCGCGGGATGCAGCGCGCGATGAGTTCCTTGACCGACACGGTCTTCGCCCGGGCGAGCGGCGCCGGGCGCGCCGCCATCGCGGTGCTGCGCCTGTCGGGGCCGGGGAGCGGGTCAGTGCTCCGGGCTCTGGCGGGGAACCTTCCAGCGCCACGGCTGGCCAGCCTGCGGCGCCTGCGTGACCCCCTGGAAGGGGAGGTGCTGGACGAGGCGTTGGTCCTCTGGTTCCCCGGGCCGGGCAGCTATACCGGAGAGGATGCCGCGGAGCTGCATCTGCATGGTGGCGCCGCTGTTGTCGACGGCGTCACGGACGCACTGCTGCATCTCGGCTGCCGCCCCGCCGAGCCCGGGGAATTCACCCGCCGCGCCTTCCTGCATGGACGGATGGACCTCACCCAGGCCGAAGCCATCGCCGACCTGATCGATGCCGACAGCCAAGGCCAGCGCCGCCAGGCACTCCGCCAGGCCGGAGGGGCGCTGGCCCGGCTCTATGGTGGCTGGACGGAGCGCGCGACCCGCATCCTCGCTCGTCAGGAAGCCGCCATCGAATTCGAGATGGATGACCTGCCCAGCGATGTCGGCGACCAGGCGCGGCAAGCAGCCGCCGCATTGCAAGCAGAGATCCTGGCCCATCTGGATGACGGCGGGCGCGGGGAGCGGCTGCGCGACGGGCTTTCCATTGCCATCCTCGGCGCGCCCAACGCCGGCAAGTCATCCCTGCTGAATGCCCTGGCGGGGCGGGATGCAGCGATCGTCTCCCCGCTCGCGGGGACGACGCGGGACATTGTGGAATGCCGCATCGACCTTGGCGGTGTCCCGGCCACCATCGCCGATACGGCCGGGCTTCGGCAGGCCGGGGACGCGATCGAGCGCGAAGGCGTCCGCCGCGCGGCCGCACGGGCGAGAGAGGCGGACCTGCTGGTCCTCACCTTCGCCGGCGACCAGCCCCCGGATGCGGAGACGCTGGCGCTGCTGGCCGCAAACCCCGGCGCCCTGGTGGTTGCCACGAAGGCCGATCTGGCGCCACCGCCGACACTGCCTGGATCGACCCTGGCGACGAGCACGCTGACCGGGCAGGGCCTGCCCGAACTCCGCGCCGCACTGGCCGCGGCCGCAACCCGCCTGGCCGGCATCAGCGAAATCCCGGCTTTGACCCGCAGCCGCCACCGCGCCGCCCTGCTCGACACCGTGGATCACCTCGCCCTGGCCATCGACGCACCGCTGCCGGAACTGGCGGCGGAAGGCTTTCGCGCGGCGCTGCTCGCCCTCGGACGGCTGACGGGCCGCGTCAATGTCGAGCAGGTGCTCGATATCGTCTTCGGAGACTTCTGCATCGGCAAGTAGAGGCTCTATAGGCAGCCTCATGAATGCAGAGACGCCTTTCGATGTGGTGGTGATTGGCGGCGGCCATGCCGGCTGCGAAGCCGCGGCGGCGGCGGCCCGCTGCGGCGCGCGCACCCTGTTGCTGACCCACCGCATCGAGACCGTGGGCGAGATGTCCTGCAACCCGGCCATCGGGGGCATCGGCAAGGGCCATCTGGTGCGGGAGATCGATGCCCTGGATGGCGTCATGGCCCGCGCCGCCGATGCCGCGACCATCCACGCCAAGGTGCTCAACCGCAGCAAGGGCCCGGCCGTGCGCGGCCCCCGCATCCAGGCCGACCGCCGTCTGTATCGGGCGGCAATGCAGCGCCTGCTTGCGGAAACCCCCAACCTCACCCTCCGCGCCGAAGCGGCGGAGGATATCGCCTTCGATGCCACCGGCCACGTCGCCGGGGTGATCACGGCCACCGGTGCCTGCATTCCCTGCGGGGCCCTGGTCATCACCACCGGCACCTTCCTGCGGGGCGAGATCCATCTGGGCGATCAGCGCATCCCGGCGGGCAGGGTGGGGGAGGCTCCCTCGGTCGGCCTCGCCGGCGTACTGGACCGTCTCGGGCTGCCGCTGGCGCGGCTGAAGACTGGCACGCCACCCCGCCTCGATGGCCGCACCATCGACTGGGAAGCCCTGGAACCCCAACCCGGTGATGACCCGCCGGAGCCGCTATCCTGGCTGACCGACCGCATCACCAACCCGCAGGTGATGTGCCGGATCACCTGGACCAATGCAGCGACGCATGCGGTGATCCGGGCCAACCTGCATCGCTCCGCCGTCTATTCCGGCCAGATCCAGGGGGTAGGACCCCGCTACTGCCCTTCCATCGAGGACAAGATCGTCCGCTTCGCCGATCGCGAAAGGCACCAGATCTTCCTGGAGCCGGAAGGGCTGGATGATGACACCATCTACCCCAATGGAATCTCGACCAGCCTGCCGGAGGACGTGCAGGCGGCGATCATCGCCACCATCCCCGGCCTCGCCCAGGCCCGTATCCTGCGGCCTGGCTACGCCATCGAATACGACCACGTGGACCCCCGGGCGCTGACCCGAGCGCTTGAAGTGAAGACCACGCCAGGCCTGTTCCTGGCTGGCCAGATCAACGGCACCACGGGGTATGAGGAAGCCGCAGCCCAGGGTCTGATGGCCGGGCTGAACGCCGCCCGCCGCGCCGGCGGCGCGGTGCCGGACCGGGTGCTGGGCAGGGCGGAGGCCTATATTGGTGTCCTGATCGACGACCTGGTGATGCAGGGGGTGACGGAGCCCTACCGCATGCTCACGGCACGGTCCGAACACCGGCTCAGCCTACGGGCGGACAATGCCGGGCTGCGGCTGACGGATCGCGGCATCGCCTGGGGCTGCGTCGGCGCCGAACGTATGCGCCGCCATGGCGCCTTCGCCGCCGATGTCACCGCGGCCCTTGCCCGTGCGGCGGAAGACCTCGCCACGCCCAACGCCCTCGCCGCCCTCGGCATCCCCATCCGCCAGGATGGACGTCGCCGCTCGGCGCTCGAAGTGCTGGGCCTGCCGGATGTCACCGCCAGCATGGCCGCCGCCGGCTTTCCCTGGCTTGCGGATTTGCCGCCCGGCATCGCCGTGCAGCTGGAAGCGGAAGCCTTCTACGCTCCCTATCTTCGCCGGCAGGATTCCGAGCGCCGCATGCTGGAACGCGAAGACCGCCTATCCATTCCCACCGGCTACACCTTCACCGGGATCCCCGGCCTATCGACGGAAATGCAGCAACGCCTCGCCCTGGCGCAGCCGGACAGTCTCGGCAGCGCAGGCCGTATCCCCGGCATCACTCCCGCCGCCATCGCCGCCCTTGCCATCCATCTGCGCCGCGACCCCGCCGCCCTTCGACGCGGCGCGCCGGAGCCGGTATAGCGGTGTTTCACGTGAAACATCGCCCCGCCCCACACCCGGTCCTGCTGCCGCTGCCGGCACTTCCCGCCCTGCCGGATGCCGTCCAGGTGCGGCTTGATGCCTATGTCGATCTGCTGCTGCGCTGGAATAGCCGGATCAACCTGGTGGCGGACAAGACAGTGGAAAGCGTGCGGGATCGCCACATCGCGGACAGCCTGCAATTACTGCCCCTGCTGCCGCCCGGGCCCGGCGCGGTGGCCGACCTTGGCGCCGGCGCCGGCCTGCCAGGCCTGGTCCTGGCCGCAGCCACCGAACGCCCCTTCCACCTCGTGGAGTCCGATCGCCGGAAGGCTGCCTTCCTCACCGAAGCCTCGGCGCGGCTCGGCCTGAAGCACGTCACCACCCACGCCGCCCGAATCGAGGATACCACCCTGCCGCCGCTCGCTGCCGTCACCGCCCGGGCGCTCGCACCGCTCAACCGGCTGCTGCCCCATGCGGCACGCCTGCTCGCCCCCGGTGGCGTCGCCATCTTCCCCAAGGGCCGCTCCGCACTGGCGGAACTGGCAGAAGCCCGCGAGGATGGCTGGGACTTCCAGGTCGAAGCCTTTGCCAGCCGTACCGACCCCACGGCCACCATCTTCCGCCTCAGCGAAATCCGCCATGCCGCCCCGGAAGTCTGACCGCGCGCCCCGCATCCTTGCCTTCGCCAACCAGAAGGGGGGCGTCGGCAAGACGACGACGGCGATCAACCTGGCCACCGCGCTCGCCGCGGATCGCAAGGTGGCACTCTTCGATCTAGACCCCCAGGGCAATGCCTCCACCGGCCTCGGCATCAGCCGCGCGGACCGCGCCGCTGGCACCTACGCCCTGCTGGTCGAAGGCCGCCCGCTCGGTGAATTGCTGCGCCCGACCGCGGTCCCAAACCTGTTCATCCTGCCCGCCGACCCGGACCTCGCCGGCGCGGAGATCGAGCTCGTCACCTTCGAGGATCGTGAACGCCGCCTCGCCCAGGCCATCGCCGATGCCGGGCAGGCGCTTGCCGGCTTCGACTACATCTTCATGGATTGCCCGCCCTCGCTCGGTCTCATCACCCTCAATGCGCTCGTCGCCGCCGATGGCGTGCTCGTGCCGCTGCAGACCGAATTCTTCGCGCTGGAGGGCATCAGCCAGATCACCCGCACCATCGACCGAGTCCGCCGCGCCTTGAATGATCGCCTGACGTTGGAGGGCATCATCCTCACCATGGTGGACCGGCGGAACAACCTCTCGGAGCTCGTCGCAACCGACGTTCGCGGCTTCTTCAAGGACAAGGTGTATGAGACCGTGATCCCGCGGAACGTCAGGGTCAGCGAAGCCCCTTCCCATGGGCTTCCCGTCCTGCTCTACGATTTCCGCTCCCCTGGCGCGCAGGCCTATATCCGGCTCGCCGCCGAGTTCCTGAAGCGGGAAAGGGCGAGGAATCGCGCGCCATGAGCAGCTCCACACGCAAACCCCTCTCCCGCCTCGGCCGCGGCCTCTCGGCGCTGATCCCGGATGCGCCGGCCGCCGCCACCGCCTCCGACGCCCTGCGGAATGTCCCGATCGAGGCGCTGGAGCCTGGCCCCTTCCAACCGCGCGGCGGGATGGACCGCACCAGCCTCGAGGAACTCGCCACCTCCATCCGCGAACACGGCATCCTCCAGCCCATCCTCGTCCGCCCGAAGCGGGGCGGCCGGGAAGGCCAGTATGAGATCATCGGCGGTGAGCGCCGCTGGCGTGCAGCGCAGGCCGCGCAGCTGCATGAAGTCCCCGTCGTGGTCCGTGACCTCGGCGACCGGGAAGCGATGGCCGCCGGCCTGGTCGAGAACCTGCAGCGCCAGGACCTCAACGCGCTGGAGGAGGCGGAGGGCTATCGCCGCCTGCTCGACGAATTCGGGCTGACGCAGGAAAGCCTCGGCCAATCCGTGGGCAAAAGCCGCAGCCATGTCGCCAATACGCTGCGCCTGCTGGGCCTGCCGCAACAGGTGCGGGACATGGTCCGCAACGGCCTGCTCTCAGCCGGCCATGCCCGCGCGATGATCGGCGCCGATGACCCGGCGCGCCTCGCCACCGCCGTCGTCACGCGGGGCCTGAACGTCCGCCAGACCGAGGCACTTGCCGCCACCCGCCCGCGCCCCGTCACGCCCGCCACCAAGGCGGAGGACCGCGAGACCCGCGCCCTGGAACGAGACCTGTCCGAGCGCCTCGGCCTGCGCATCGCCATCAAGCCCCAAGGCAAAGGCGGCGAGGTCGTCATCCACTACCGCGACCTCGACCAGCTCGACGCGATCATCCGCCTCCTCAACGGCGGCGGCTGAAGTTCCTGGCGGGGCCCGGGGTCCGCCACGGACCCCGGCGGGGTGTGGGGCAGAGCCCCAGGCTTTTCCCCTCTACCGCCGCGCAAACCCCGCCGCCTGCCGCGCAATCGCCGCCACCGCCGCCCGCGCCATCGTCGCGTCCACCTCCCGCAGCGCCGTCGTCTTGGTGCGTTTTTCCGCTTCCAGCAGCGCCGCCCCCTGGGCTTCCAGCGCCGCCACTGGCCAGAACCGCAGCGCCCGGTCGAAGGCCGGCTTGTGGCGGAAGAACACCGGCGGCCGCAGCGAGCCCGAATCACCCCCGCTCACCGCCGCCTCATGCAGTCTTTGCAGGTGCCGCAGCGTCGCCCGCACCACCATCACCGGGTTTGCCCCTTCGGCGAAGGCACTATCCAGCGCCCGGTCCGCTGCCAGGGTATCGCCCGCGGTGGCCGCCATCAGCGCCTCATCCAGATCCATCGAGGCACCTTCCGCCACGCAGGCCATGGCCGCTTCCTGATCGACCCGCCCGCCGGCCCCGACGTAGAGCGCCAGCACCTCAATCGCGCGGCGCAGCAGCATCCGGTCCTCGCCCAGGCGCTGCGTCAGCCAGGACACCGCCTGCGGGTCCGCCTGCACGCCCTGGTCCCGCAGCAGCCGCGTGATGGTCCCGGCCAGCACGTCATCCCGTTCCCGGTAGCAGACGATCACGGCGACATCCGGCGCCGCTTCCGCCAGCACGCGCAGCTTGGACCGGTTCGTCAGCTCGCCGCCTTCCAGGATCAGCAGTGCCTCTCCGCCGCCGGCCAGGGCATCCTTCAGCGCCGTCGTGTGGGCGTCCGTCGCGTCCCGCAGCCGCACCACGCGGCGCCCGCCGGTCATCGCCAGCGCCGCGGCTTCCCCGGCCAGGGTGCCCGGCTTCGCCGCCTCGTCCCGCGTCAGCTCGGCCATCCGGAAGGGGTCATCCATGGCACCGCCGAGCACGGCCCGCACCAGCGCCTCCGCCCTTTCCCGCACCAGGCCGGCATCATCCCCATGCAGCACCACCGCCCGCACGCCGGAGGGATCGGCCAGCAGCCCCGGCACCCGCTTCGCGTCGATCTTCGCCATTACAGGCCTACCCGTGTCATGGCCGAAACCCTCACAGGAATACCCTCATAGGCACCCCTCACCGGGATCCGACTGGCAGCCCCAGCAGGTTCGCGCCCGCGGGCTCGGTCAGGCTCGGCGGCGCTGGCGCGCCCGGCGCGGCGTCCGGCATTTCCGGTGCCCCCGCCACGGCCTGCCCCACCCCGCGTTCCCGGATCTGCATCGCCAGGCGCATCACGATCTGCTCCGCCAGCGCATCCGCCAGCCGCTGCTCGGACGCTTCCCGGCTGTTATCGGAGGCGAAGAACTGGTTGATCGGGATATTGAAGGAATCGATCGCCCGTTCCTGGCCCGAGAACAGCGGCACTACCGGCGGGCCGAGCCGCACGAAGGTCCAGTTCGCCGTCGCCGTGAAGCGGATGCGCGTGGCGGAGCCGTCAATCTGGATGCCCAGCGCCTCCGCCGCCACACCCGGCCCGACCCGCAATTCATAGATCCCGCGCTGCGGCCCCGCGATGCCGGTGCCGACACGCTGCATCAGGGACCGGCGCATCACCTGCCCGAACCGCTCAGCGATCAGCCCGATCCGCGTCGAAAGCAGGATATCCCGCAGCGCCGGATCGGCATCCCCCGGGCCGGTACCACCCCGCCCATGCAGCGGCCGGAACCCGCAGCCGCCGAGCGCGAGCGCGAACAGCCCCGCGCCGCCGAGGATCATCCCCCGGCGGGACAGAACGTCCTCCCCATGGAACTGCCCGCGGGGCGCCTTCCGCGGCGGCGCCTCAGACGACGAAATTGACCACCCGCCCCGGAACATGGATGCGCTTCCTGACCGGCTTGCCACCAAAGGCACGCTGCACGTTCTCTTCCGCCTCGGCCAGGGCGAAAATCTCCGCCTCGGTCGCACCCACGGCCAGTTCGATAGTCGCGCGCAACTTGCCGAGCACCTGCACCGCCAGCGTCACCGTCTCCGCCTTCAGCAGATCCGGGTCCGGCTCCGGCCATGGCATCTGCGCCACCAGCACCGCCCCACCCGGGGAGAGCGTGTCCCAGATCTCCTCCGCCAGATGCGGCATCATCGGCGCGGAAAGCCGTGCCAGCATCTCCAGCGCCTCCCGCCGCGCCTCGGGCATACCCTCGGCCTGGGCCTGGGCCTCGGCCTCCCCAATCGCGTTGGCGAATTCGTGGATGCGGGCCACCGCGACGTTGAAGGCGAAGCTGTCGAGCGCCGCCGTCACCGCGGCGATGGTCCGATGCGTCGCCTGGCGCAGCTTCTTGGCCGCGTCCGGCGCCTTCGGCGGTGACGCATTGGCGGCCGCCGGGGGATCCCGGAAATTCGCCACCAGGCGATACAGGCGCTGGGTGAAGCGGAAGCCGCCGGCGACGCCGCTTTCCGTCCATTCCATGTCCCGCTCCGGCGGGTTGTCGGACAGGATGAACCAGCGCGCCGTATCCGCCCCGTATTTGGCGATGATCGCCCCGGGATCGACGGTGTTGCGCTTCGACTTCGACATCGCCTCGATGCGGCCGATCGTCACGACCTCATCCGAGCCCTTGACCGTGGCGCTCCGCGCGCCATCGGCGGCCAGGGCGAAGTCCACTTCCTCCGGGTACAGCCAGCGCCCATCGGCGCCCTTGTAGCTTTCGTGCTGCACCATCCCCTGGGTGAACAGCCCGGCAAAGGGCTCCGCCACGGAAAGATGGCCCGTCGCACTCATCGCCCGGGTGAAGAAGCGGCTGTAAAGCAGGTGCAGGATCGCGTGCTCGATGCCGCCGATATACTGGTCCACCGGCAGCCAGGCATCGACCGCCGCCTTGTTCACCGGCTCCTCCGCCTGCGGGCTGCAGAAGCGGGCGAAATACCAGGAGCTATCGACGAAGGTGTCGCAGGTATCCGTCTCCCGCCGCGCGGGCTTGCCGCAGGACGGGCAGGCCACATGCTTCCAGGTGGGGTGATGGTCCAGCGGGTTCCCGGGGCGGGAGAAATCCACGTCATCCGGCAGCACCACCGGCAATTGCGCCGCCGGCACCGGCTGGGCGCCGCAATCATCGCAATGGATGACCGGGATCGGGCAGCCCCAATACCGCTGGCGGGAAACCCCCCAGTCGCGCAGGCGCCAATTCACCACGCCAGTGCCCTGGCCCTGGGCCTCCAGCGCCTCGATCACGCGGCGCTTGGCAGCCGGCACCGCCAGCCCATCGAGGAAGCCCGAATTGAAGATCGTGCCATCCCCGGTGAAGGGCGCGCCATCGAGGGCGAAGGTCGCGGCATCGCCGCCGGGCGGCAGCACCACGGGGGTGATGCCCAGGCCGAATTTGGTGGCGAACTCAAAATCCCGCTCGTCATGCCCGGGGCAGCCGAAGATCGCCCCCGTGCCGTATTCCATCAGCACGAAATTCGCGATCCAGACGGGGAAGGTCACGTCCGGCAGGAACGGGTGGGCGACGCGGAAGCCGGTATCGAAGCCCTTCTTTTCCGCCTGCTCGATGGCGGCCTCGGAGGTCCCCATCCGCCGGCATTCCGCCACGAATTTTTCGGCGTCCGGGTTCTGCGCCGCTGCCGCCGCCGCCAGCGGATGTTCGGCCGCGACCGCGAGGAACGACATCCCGAACAGCGTATCCGGCCGGGTCGTGAACACCTCCACCTCAGAGGTATCACCCACCGCTTCCGCCATCCGGAACCGCACCCGCGCGCCTTCGCTGCGGCCGATCCAGTTGGACTGCATCAGCTTCACGCGTTCGGGCCAGCGATCCAGCCCGCCGAGGGCGTCCAGCAGGTCCGGCGCGTATTTCGTGATGCTCAGGAACCACTGGCTGAGCTTCTTCTTTTCCACCAGCGCGCCGGATCGCCAGCCGCGGCCGTCGATCACCTGTTCATTCGCCAGCACGGTCCCGTCCACCGGGTCCCAGTTCACCCAGCTTTCCTTGCGCTCGACGAGGCCGGCTTTCCAGAAATCCAGGAACAGCTTCTGCTGCTGGCCGTAATAGGCGACATCGCAGGTCGCGAATTCGCGGGACCAGTCCAGCGAGAGCCCCATGCGCTTCAGCTCGGTGCGCATATTGGCGATGTTGGCGTAGGTCCATTGGCCCGGATGGATGCCGCGTTCCCGCGCCGCGTTTTCCGCCGGCAGGCCGAAGGCGTCCCAGCCCATGGGGTGCAGCACCAAATGCCCGCGCGCGCGCTTGTAGCGCGCGACCACGTCGCCCAGCGTGTAGTTCCGCACATGCCCCATGTGGATCTTGCCGGAGGGGTAGGGAAACATCTCCAGCACATAGTATTTGCGGGCATCGGGCGGCGGCACATCCGGCACCGCGAAGCAGCCGCGGCGGTCCCATTCGGCCTGCCAGCGGGGTTCCGCCGCCGCGAAGTCGTGCCGCGCAGGTTCAGGTCGGGCGGGCCCGGCCGAGGCCGGGCTGGAAGCGATCTCGTTCATCGTGCCGTGATGGGTCGTGTGCTGGGAGACGCAGGCATAGTGCCGCTTCGCCGCGCTGGAAAGAGCGCCGCCCGTTCAGCCTGAAACCG